>CALDSX010000109.1 GCA_937924445.1 uncultured Chthoniobacterales bacterium | reverse complement strand
TCAGGCGCGAGCGACACCACTCGGGATGTTCGTCCAGCAGCCCCCGGATCGAAGCGATGTCCGCGCCGCTCAACTGTCGCCCTTGCATCACCAAGACGCTTGTCATGGCGAGCAAGAAACGGCAGGCCCCCCTGGTGAATTCAGCAAAAAACGAACTTTTTTCTGTTGCGTTCGGGGGGGGGGGTAGTCTATTCTTCGGTTACTGATGCTCCCATGGTGCGACTACCTGAGCAGTTACAAATATAGGTTATAAAAATTTCGTCTCGTCTCACACAAAGCTTGCCGACCCCAGAAAAAACAACTGCATTTGCTCTTATGGCCGAGGTCTCTTTAGCAGCATCAAAAAACCGCATCGATTACAGTTTGACCGGAGAAAACGCGCAGGTGGCGGTTGAAAAAGGACTTGCCGAAGCGGAATGGTATCAAACACCAGTCCCACGTGCAGAATTACGCAAGCTGTTGGTTCGAAAAGACGGCCCTGCCTTGCGGGACACCATTATTTGGTTTGGTATTTTAGCGGTAACGGGTGGGGCGACCGTTTGGCTCTGGCCTTCTTGGTGGGCTGCAATTCCCTACCTCATTTATGCGGTTTTCTACGCCACCGCCTCGGATTCCCGCTGGCACGAGTGCGGACACGGAACAGCCTTCAAAACCGATTGGCTAAACCGCTGGGTGTATGAATTAGCCTGCTTCATGGTCATGCGCGAGTCCGTCGTCTGGCGCTGGAGCCATGTGCGTCATCACAGCGATACGATTATTGTCGGTCGCGACCCTGAAATTCAGGTTCCTCGCCCTCCCGACCTTGCGGCGCTGGTGCGAAACATTTTCAACATTGATGGTTACAGGTACTATTACATTAACCTCATAAAACACGCTTTGGGTAAAGTCACCGAAGCTGAACGCACATTCATCCCAGAAACTGAATTTCCTAAACTCTTTCGCAAAGCCCGGATCGTTCTTTCTGTCTATTTGATCATTATTGCGACAGCCTTGGTGATGAAGTCGTGGCTTCCGATCTTTCTTTTTATCCTTCCCCATTTCTTCGGCACCTGGGTAATGATTGTTCACAATACAACCCAGCATGCCGGATTGGCTGAAAATGTTCTCGACCACCGGCTTAATTGTCGAACGGTCTACATGAATTCTGTCAGCCGCTTCATCTACTGGAACATGAATTACCACTTGGAGCATCACATGTTTCCGCTCGTGCCTTACCACAACCTTCCCAAGTTGCATGAGTTGATTAAGCATGACTGTCCGCCACCTTATCCCTCAATTCTCTCCGCATGGAAAGAAATCATACCTGCTCTTCTTCGGCAGATCAAGGATCCTGCGTATCATGTCAAACGCCGACTTCCAAAACCGTCAAAAACCGCGACAACTTCCCCTCTCAAGGGAATTGGCAAGCCCGATGACGAAGGTTGGTTGGAAATATGCGCCGCTGCTGATCTTGGCTTAGCTGACGTCTTGCGTTTTGATTACGGAAAGAAAACCTTCGCGCTGATCCGGGACGAAAAAGGAGACCTCTACGCCACCGACGGGATCTGCACGCACGGGAACACACATCTTGCTGACGGCTTGGTTAAAGACGGCATTATTGAGTGCCCAAAACATAACGGGCGTTTTTACCTTAAAGATGGCTCCCCCGCCCGAGCACCTATTTGCCGTGGATTAGCAACTTATCCAATCAAAGAAGTAGGTGGACGACTCTGGCTCAATGTCATTCTTGCTGCTGGATGCGGGGCCCGCAGCCAAAAAAACTACACCCTTCGAGTTGTTTCCAACCGGTCCGTTGCCACTTTCATCAAAGAATTGGTTCTGGAGCCTGTTGATCCAAATGAGGTGATTGACTTTACACCGGGAGATTACATGCAGCTCGATATACCTGAGTATGACAAAATCTTTTTCCGTGACTTTGACATTCCTGAACCGTTTCGCACAGTTTGGGAAAGGCAACACGTTTTCGATCTTGTTTCCCGAAACCAGGAGTCCGCGGGACGACGAAACAATTATTCCCTGGCTAGTAATCCGAAAATCGAAAGAACGCTGCGCTTTAACGTGCGAATCGCCACCCCGCCGCCTGGTCAGGACTGCCCACCGGGTGTCGGCTCAGCCTACGTCTTCAGCTTGCGGCCGGGAGATATCGTCACCGCGATTGGCCCATTCGGAGATTTTCACATCAAGCCGACCCAAAAGGAGATGATTTACATTGGTGGCGGTGCCGGAATGGCACCATTACGCGCCCACTTGTCTCACCTTTTTGAAACAGAAAAAACCTCCCGCAAGGTCAGCTATTGGTACGGAGCACGCTCTAGACAGGAGCTTTATTACACAGAATATTTCGAAAAATTAGAGAGCGAAAATAAAAATTTCAGATTTTATCCCGCTCTTTCCGATCCTCTGCCTGAGGATAATTGGAATGGGAAAACCGGGTTTATCCATCAGGTAGTTTTCGAAAATTACCTCAAATCTCATCCGAGCCCGCGTGCTGCTGAATACTATCTCTGCGGCCCGCCGATGATGATAAAGGCTTGCAATCAAATGCTCTCTGACCTTGGTGTTTCGCCATATCAGATTGCCTATGATGAATTCTAGTGTCGTGTTACAGCTGAAAGTCAATAGCTTAGCGAGTTAGTGTGAAGGTGTTCTTGTAAGTCGTTTTGAAAGGAATGTCTGGCTTATTGTAATAACCGATAAGGCGCATGATCATCTTGCGAATATCATTCTTCGAGATGAGGATGGAGCATAAGATGATCTGGCGCTGGAAGTTGGAAAACCAGATCTCCAGCCGCTTGAACCAACGGGAATAAGTTGGTATGCAGTCAGTTTGAATTCGGGATTTGGCGTTAAGAAAGGCGACAACGGATTTGCTCTTATGGGGGTAGTTGTGTCTGCAATGATAAGAATTTCCTTCTGTGGCTCTGGCGTGGCCAAAAGGGCCCCGAGAAACGCAACGAACACTTATCTGATGCGGCGCTTGGCGGTTTTACTGGATACTTCTCCCGTGGTATTGGTCAGAGATGCCTCGACAAAGAACGTTCTGTGGTGATATTTTTTGAGGCCATGCCTTTCGGCCTTGGTTGGAGAAAGGGCTAGCACGGAGAGTTCAGTTGGTCCAGAGTTGAGATGGAGTCCTTCTCGTCCAGAGGGAACACGGTGTCTTGAATTGTGGGATTGGGATAAAAGCCGACGATCTCGCCTCCTTGGTCTGGAAATTTGGGTCGTTGCGGAGCAGGTTGTAGCGTCAGTGGTGAGGTTTTGCAGCCCTGCCTTGGCCATAACCCGCTTAAGGCGGACGTGATGGGCACCCCCAGGGCATTGGGCACTTTGCGGGAGTTCCAATCGGTGCTCCCGTCGTTCGGCTTGCGATGAAGAGTCCAGTCTATGATGCCCGCTTTGACACACTCGCTGCCCTCTTGAACTCTCCTCGCCTTGCCCTTGTTAAAGAGCCTCGGAATACGGTTCACAATGAAGTGATTCCCCCATTTGACAACCGTGTTGACACTTCATTGCCCACAGCGGGCAACAGCCCGCACTTAAGAAGATTTGGAGGCCAACCCAAGAATCATTCTTCTTGTGCGAACATCCTCAAGACGCCCTTCGAGATTTCTGCTCATTCGGGTCAATTCTCTCCGCTCCGGGGCCTGGGTGTTGCCTTGGGATGTGACTTAAATATGACTGTTTTATTTAAATATGACTGTTTTATGTTAACAATTCACGGAACACCAGCCCTAGGTCGCTTGTGAGGTGCCTTCGACGAGAGCTTTTTCCTCAGTTAGAAGAGCGTTCCATTTCTCTTCGTGGTGTGGGTCATAGCGTTGATCCTGAAGCGCGGTGATGCGACGACGGATATGGATAAGTGTCGAGATATCGTGCTGAGAGCGTTCATAACATTCCGCCAGGAAGCGACGGGCGGCAGCGTCCCGTTCCCAGAGAGCACCGAAAGAGCGGCAGAACTCGTCGGCATAAGCAGGCTCGCTGCGATCATTTGGATGCCAGAAATCGTCTGGAGGATCGGGCAAATCGAGAAGTTGCGGGGCGATGTAAAGATTGCGTAAGAGCCCGGTGCGATAATGTTGGAAGGCCTCTTCCTCATGTTCCTCCATGGAGAGAGAGAGCCCCCAGGAGAATTGCAAGCCTGGATCGGCAAAATCTCCAGTGTAATGTTTTTTGTACTCGGCAAACCACCTGGCGGCCTCGGTGTGTAGGTCGCTGAGTTGCATGAGTAATGGGATAAAGAATCGTGCCCCTTGATGGTCTTGCGGGTTTCTGGCTAAGAGTTCCTCGAGATTGAGCAGTGCGTCGTTCAAGTTTCCCTTATGCCAATAAGCCATGGCCTGACCGTAGATGGCGCGAAGAACGAGACGTGAGTTGGGATTATCCCAGCTACAGGTTTCCGAAAGAAAGTGAGGTTGGGCGAGAATTCGAGAAAAAAATTTTAGGGCGGCGTCGGGGTCGTTATTGCTCATTTCAGCCTCGCCGAGTCCCACAAGGGCGGAGGGGCATAAGTTGTTAAAAGTAAGGGCTTGCTCGAGCATTGCCCGGCGCTTGCGAACAGAGCGGATTTTCGCGGCGGCGTCGGCTAATGTTTCCGCGAGAGCAAGTTTGTGTTCTGCAGAAATCTTTGCGGTCTCTGCTGCGAGGCGCTGGCGCAACGTTGCGGCTGCTGCATCTCGTCCGAGGCGGGCTTCGATGACTGCTTTGGGCAGTCGGGAATCTTCCTCTTCGTAGAAGGTGATTGATATACCAAAGTCCCTTCCAAACGCCTCCCAACTCTCCTCGTCCCACTCGTCAGCGCCGGCGATAAAAAGGCGGTGGGGAGTGCCGTTGTCTGCGATGAGCCTGTTGACGAGACGTTCGGCCCTGCGTTGATCGAGCTCGGCGAGTAGTTCCTGGCCGAGAGGTGGTGCAGCTCCTTGGCGGAAGACGAATACCATGGACGGCAGCACGCAGCGATCTGCGAGAAAAGCAGGTTCTTCGAGATCGACCCATTCTAGAGTCCAAATGATTTTTGAGGTTTTAACCTGTTGAATCATTCCTTTAGTAAAGGTTCCTTTGACCAGCGGATAGTGAACTCCCGCCTTGCTCCAGTGCGGTCGGTGTAGGCGAGTTTGCCCCATTTTCTCCCCCATTCATGGATGAGCCGGGTGAGTTTTACGTCGTAGCAACAGTATTCGGCGATGTCGCGTAGTCTGCCTTGGCGGAACCATTTTATTGCATCCATCCCGTTGGCGGTTTTGCCGACGTTTAATGTGGTGCGCCCGAGGTTATCAAGACGTTCGTGTGTGCCTGTGACACGAAACACTTCCTCGCTGAGATCGAGTGTGTTTGTGGCGTAAGCAATGTCCACTGCGGTATAGGCGCCCAGAACCTCGTAGTCAAACCCTATCACGTTAAACCCGACGACGAGATCAGCATTCATAAGCTCGGCAACCAGAGCGGTGGCGTCCGATTCGGGATAAATGCGATAGATATCCTCGCGAGTGCTGTAGGTGACGCCGAGAGACATCCGCATTGCGCTTTTATTGGCCCAACCACCGACGTCGTTCGCACTGCGTTGTGTTTCGAGGTCGAAGTAGACAATATTTACGCTCATCAGGCCGATGGGATGATTTTAAAAGGCAAGTTACTCTTGATTTAACTCAAAGGGCTATCCAACTCAGTACTCGTCTTCGCGCGTCTTGGTATCGGAAGGGGGGGATTTTTCTGAAAGCGCCTCTTCCTCCATGCGCAGGTTTTCCAGAAATACCGCCCAATTTCTGCTGAGCAACCAACCGAAAGCAACCATCCCACCGATGGCTGCGACGAAGACCGCATAGCCAGCCGCCATGTGATATGCGGAGGGCTTTTCAAATTCTCCAACGGCAAATGCTGACCCAAACCATATTGTGCCGAAAGTAAGAAGCATCATCCGGACGAAATTACCAAAAACCGCTAAAGGAATGCCCGCAAAGAAAAGAGCAATGCGCTGCCACCATTTTGGTAGGGTGGCGTAGCCGTAAAGTGCACTGACCATCAGCAGGGCAAAAAGGGAGCGGATACCGCTGCAAGGGTCGGCGACGTCGAGAGCAAAGAGATGTCCGTCGGGAATTCCGGCAGTGGGATCACCCATTGAGCGAAGGCTTGTACCAACGCGAAGCGTTGCGACGCCGAGTAGATTTAGTGCTGTTGCGCTAATACCAGCCATCAGGTGACGCAACGGAACGGCAATTATTTCGTTAAGAAAAACAAGCGGCCAGGTGAACCCTAGAAAGATGAGCGGGAAAAGCAGCTTACCTAACACCCGCCATCCAAACAGCCAGATGATCATGCCAAGCAGAATGGCATGAACGGAAAGGAAGCCGAGGAAGGTGAGCTCGGCCCGTGCGCCGAACCAGTAAGCTGCCAGCGATGGGATAAGGATAAGGAGGCCGCTCTTGGACGGGGCCGGTCTCTCGGTAAAAATCTCCGCTCTTTTCCACCAGAGCAATGCGGCAACGATAAAGGGGACAAGCAGACCGTGTTGCCAATCGGCATATTCTGGAGCGGACCAGATCCTCATCATCATGGGCAGGAGAGGGAGAAGAGTGCCTCCGTAACCGCTTGAATAGGGCACCACTGTCAAAAGAATTATCAGGCAGATGAGGACTGTTGCGACGGCCATGACAAGCGAAGGCTGTTGAAGGATAAAGTTTTTAATTTTATCTAAAGGTTCGCAGTCCTTCATTAGGCCGTGGGGTTTGCGAGTGTTGCCGGGAGCGAGTGAAGAGGATGGCTGGACGTCGGGTTCCATGGATTTGAGGATTATTCGTCGCAAAAGCACAGAGCGCAAGTGCAAGCGAGGATCTCACAGAGGCGTTGCAGAGTCGATCGAAAGGTGTTGAGGTGTTAAATCTCAAGATTAAAGGTTTTGTCGTCGGAAGCGAAATTTGCAAGTTCGGTGGCTGCAATTTCCCATTCTGAATTAGCGCGAGAAAGGGAGTTGGCGACGCCGGCAAGCTGGCGATTAATCTCAAGGGCTTCCGCAGGGTTTTCGTAGGTGGCACGATTTTCGAGTTTTGCAGCGAGCTCATTTTGAAGCTGTTCGAGTTCGGTAATTTCGGCTTCAAGCTCGGCCAGGCGCTGTTCTTTTTCTCGCCGGACCCGGCTGGCCGCCCTGCGAGCTTCGGCTTCGGCCCGCTTTTGTTCTTTGATTTGCCGCAGTGATCGTCCGGATCTGTCGGGGATTTGGTTCTCAGGAATTATGGGACGAGGGGGACGTTTGTCGGAGGGGCGTAACAGGGCGTTGTCGGCGCAGGTTGCAACGAGTCCGGCTGTGGCCGAAGTGGCACCGGATTTTTCGAGGTAATAGTCGAAATCTCCGGCGTAGATGGTTAGATTGCCCGCGTTGATATGAATAACCTTCTGGGCGATGGCGCGGATAAAGTAGACGTCGTGGCTGACGAAGACGATTGTCCCTTCGTAGGTGTGAAGCGCCCGGATGAGGGCATCAATGCTTGGCATATCGAGGTGAGTGGTCGGTTCGTCGAGCAGAAGCAGATTTGGAGGATCGAGTAATAACTTGACCAGGGCGAGACGGCTTTTTTCGCCTCCGCTGAGGATCCCGACATTTTTATAGACATCATCGCCTGGGAAGAGAAATGCGCCGAGGAGAGAGCGCACTTCCTGTTCGGTGAGAACGCGGTTACTATTGAGAGCTTCCGCGAGAACAGTGTTGCGGATGTCGAGTATGTCGGTTCGGTTTTGAGCAAAATAACCGACAGACGTGTTTGGCCCTGGGAGACGCCGACCCGCCTCGAAGGGAAGCAAACCGGCAAGGATTTTAAGAAGCGTCGATTTTCCGGCACCGTTGGGGCCGACGAGGACGATTCGTTCGCCACGCTCTATTTCGAGAGAGAGGTTTTGATAGACGACATGATCGCCGTAAGCTTGCCGTATTTTTTCCAAAGCAATCGTCACGCGGGTGGAGCGGGCGGGTTTTGGAAAGCGAAAGTCGAGTGTAACCTCAGGGGGATCGGGTGGGTCCAATCGCTCGATGCGTTCGAGACGTTTGAGCCTTTCCTGAGCTTGGGATGCCTTGCTGGCCTTGGCGCGAAAGCGATCGACGAAGGCTTTGAGGTGGGCTATTTCGCGTTGCTGATTTTCGTAGGCTGTCCGATATTGTTTTTCTCGTGTGGCGCGCTGTTCGAGATAGGCGTCGTAGTTACCGTGGTAGCGGTAGAGTCTGCGACGAGAGATTTCAAAAATACCATCGCAGATATTGTTCAGGAAGGCTCGGTCGTGGGAGATGGCAAGAATAGCACCAAGATAGTTTCGGAGATGATTTTGAAACCAGCCGAGTGATTCGAGATCGAGATGGTTGGTCGGTTCGTCGAGCATGAGCAAATCCGGCTCCATGACCAGAAGGCGGGCCAGATGGGCGCGCATGACCCATCCGCCACTGAGGGTAGAGGCAGGTTTGTCATGATCGGAAGCGTGGAAAGCCAATCCTGCCAGAATGCGCTTGGCCTTGGTGCGGAGTTCATAACCGTCGAGTTCGGAGAACCGCTCGTGGGCGGCGATATGCTCTGGGGTTGTTTCGTCGGGGTGCAGTCGAATTGTGGCGAGGCAGGTTGCCATTTCTCGAGAGACTGACATGGCAAGTTCGAGAATCGTCTCACCCCCTGTTGGGGCGGATTCCTGACGCAGGTAGCCAACTGTGACGCCGCGTTGCAGTTCGACCGTCCCAGAGTCGGGAATTTCATCTCCGAGGATGAGGGAAAAGAGTGTGGTTTTGCCGGCTCCATTCCGGCCGATGAGTCCAATCCGGTCTCCCGCATGAATCTGGAAGGAGACATCCCGAAAAAGTTCGCGTCCGGCAAAGGTTTTGCTTAATTGCGAAACAGCGAGCATAAGGGAGTGTGGTCAACTTGACCGAGCAGGCAGATGGTGTTTACGCCCGGGTCATTGTGTCCGATAAACGTGGTTATCTCAGGGAGAAACCACTTCGGAAAAAACGGAAGAGAACTCGTCTTCCGCTGTATTTGTCAAAATGGAATGTCGTCCTCTTGAATATCACCGCTTCCGGCCTGAGAAAAGTCCTCAGGAGGTTGTGGGCTGGCGAGACCGGGCCTGCTCTGGGATGTTGGTCGAGCGAGGGGACGATCCGTGGCGTATTCCCTGGAGGGGGCTACGCCTTGGGGGGCTCCGTCGCGTGATCCGCCCAAGAATTGTAGAGCTTCGGCAACTACCTTCAACTTTGTGCGTTTTTGGCCGGTCTGCTTGTCGTCCCATGACTCCATGCGAAGGCGTCCCTCGATGAAAACCGGCCGTCCTTTGGCAAGGTATTGGCCGGCATTTTCGGCAGTGCGTCCCCACGTTTCAACGTCGATGTAGGTAACTTCTTCGCGTTTTTCGTTTGTTTCGCTGACGTAGTAGCGATTGACTGCCAAACCGAGTTCGCAGACGGCTGTGCCTTTTGGGGTGTAGCGGACTTCCGGGTCGCGTGTGAGGTTGCCGATGAGAAGAACTTTGTTGAGATTTGCCATATGCAGAGAACGTGGTTGGAAGCGACCGGTATACTTACTTGGTAAGGGGTGTGGGGCTTCAAACCGCTAAGGGTTTTGCGCTGAGCTTTTGGTAATGCTGGCGATAGACAACAGGATTGAGGCGCAACTTCGCTTTGAGTTTATCAATGGCGTCAGGTGGCGCGGTAAAGATAAAATTCACATAAAAACCGGAAGAGAGTTTTCCTGAGACGTATGAGAAATTGCGACGATCCATTTTTTGCACCTGTTCGACAGAAGCGCCTTCTTGTTTGAATTCGGTTTTGAGCATTTCGATAATGCCTTGGACGTCATCATCTTTTCCACTTGTATCGAGAATTAGGAGAGCTTCGTAGCGGGTATTCATTTGGTTGGGTGTTGTTTTTGAAGTTGGTCAAACAGGATCGCGGGGAGCAGTGACTCCTGAGTGCGGTGTGCCGCACGGAGCCGCGCCTGGTTGTGTTATTTTATTGCCGGCCATTTGACCGGCGGCAGCGACCGCAGGTGAAGATGACCTTTGGTTGAACCTGTTCATTGCCGTATCTATACCGGATTTCAAGATACATTCCACACAATCAGCTGCTTTTTCAAGAAAGGCTGGCAGACGTGTTCTCTCATCTGTGTTGAAGGGTGAAAGGACGAAATCAGCGAGATTTTGGCTTGGAACAGCTCGATCTTCCGGGTTACTCCCTCCGATGCCGAGACGCAAACGGGGACATGCGGTCGACCCGAAGCGGCCGAGGATGGATTTCAACCCGTTGTGCCCACCATCGGAGCCGGAAGTTCTCAAGCGGAGCACTCCAAATGGCAAAGACACATCATCGAGCACGACCAAAACGCGTTCTAATGGAATTTTATAAAATGCGACAACAGGTTGAACCGCTTCGCCGCTGAGGTTCATGAATGTGAGCGGTTTGAGGAGGAGGAGGGGGTTAGCATTTGCGACCAGGCATTGCCAGTGCTTTTGAAGAGTCCACCCGGCATGATGCCGGGCAGCAATCAAATCGGCGGTAAGCCAACCGATGTTATGCCGCGTAAAGGTATAACTGGCGCCAGGGTTGCCTAGTGCGACGAGAAGCCAAAGGGGCATCGGAATAGTATTTGGAACGAAGTGGAGTGATTTAAGCGCCAGAACGACTGGGAGCAACCCGGCTTTCCGGCTGTACAATTCTCCTGTTGTGACAAGCGACGATAACCGGAACGACTTTTTTGGTCGGCAAAGTGCGGGAGCTCACTGACGGTTTTGTTTACGGTGAACTGATCTGGCCTCCCGTCCTATCTGGCTTCGTCTGATTTGGAGCGCGAGAACAACGTGTTACCGCGTCGTGAGTTCAATGCATCCTCATGGGCATTAGAACATAGAGAAAAGGAGCGTTGACCTTGATCACGCCCGGGCTCAGACCATCCGTCAGGTGAAGAAAGATCTGATCATTGGGTAACGCTCGAAGGGGTGCCATCAGAAAATCGGGATCGAAGGCCACTGAGATTTCTGAACCTGCGTATTTGATGGGTAATTCCTCTTTCGCCTCGCCGACCTCGGGGGTGTTTGCCTGAATCTCGAGGGAATTGCGCCCGAAGACTAGTTTAACTGAGCGCGATTTTTCGCTCGTTAAAAGAGCGACGCGGTGGACGGCCTCGAGGAGGGGCTCGCGATCTAGTTCGATACGCTCTTTGCCGTCTGGGGGAATAACCTGACGGTAGTTGGGATAGTTGCCATCAATAAGTTTTGAAGTAATGAGTGAATCGCCGAGTTGAAAGGAAATTTGGTTTGCGCTGACAGAGATTTGCACGTCCCCCTCATCTGTGAGAATGCGCTGAAGTTCGGTCACCGCTTTTGCGGGAACGATGAAGTCTCTTTCAGCACTTTGGGGAAATTCCAATTCAACTTCTGCTAGAGCCAAGCGGCGTCCGTCGGTTGCGACCAGGGTGAGTTTGTTGTCTTTGAGTGAGAAAAGCACCCCTTGCAGCACGTAACGATTTTCGTCGGTGGAGATGGCATAGGATGTTTTACGTAGCCCATCGCGGAGAAGTTTTTGAGCAAGGGAATAGCTTATCGCATCTGAAAAGTCTGGTAGAGCAGGAAAATCCTCGCGAGGGAGACCGTAGATTCTGAAGTAGGCCGAACCACAACGGATGGCAGCAAAGTTTTTGGAGTCCACATCGAGACTCACTAAACCTGGAGGGATCTCACGGATAATATTTAAAAGTCTTCTAGCCGGGAGAGTGGTCGCACCAGGACGCTCTATTTCGGCCTCGACCATGCCCTGGATAAATAGCTCCATATCGGTGGTAGTCATCCGCAGGTGCCCGTTCGAGGTTTCGAGTAAGACGTTTGATAGAATTGGCAGAGTTGTGCGCGTGGTCACCACGTTTTGAACCTGCTGCAACCCTTCAAGAAGAGCCGCTTTCGCCAGTGAAATTTTCATCGTAAAGATATAGGGTGAATCAATTCAACAACGTTTGCTTGAATTTTGATCCCGAATGGCGCGGTCTAAAAATTGACGTCACCAACTACCCGGGTGCAAACAGTGCTGGATTAGCCACGGATAAACAACAAGGGATTAGTTCTGTCAATGGTTGATTGGCATGAATCTTACAATATGTTGACCTGTTTTGCTTAAAGCGCCTTGTTCCAGATGGTCAGACCGCTGTGGATGGAGGAAATAGCATTTGTGCTACCGTGAGCAGTACAATATCTAGGTCGAGAAAAATCTGCCAGTTTTCAAGATATTCGATGTCAGACTCAACGCGGAGACGCACATCTTGGGGCGAACAAACCGGCCCGCGATGACCGCGCACTTGAGCAAGACCTGTGATGCCAGGTTTGACCCAGGAGCGCAAGTTGTAGGCTTCATAAGCCTCTGCAAATTGCCTGTTGTGCTCAGGCAAATGCGGTCGTGGCCCGACCACGCTCATTTCGCCGCGTAGCACATTGATGAACTGGGGTATTTCATCAAGGCTAAACCGTCTCAGGAAACGTCCAAAAGGGTAGATGCGTGAGTCGCCGGAAGTTGCTTGCAACGTTTCCTGGTCATGATTAGTATGCATGGTTCGAAATTTGAGCATTTTAAACTGTTGATTATTTAACCCGGAGCGAACCTGTTGGATAAAAAGCGGGCCAGTGGACTGGACGCGTTGCATAATAAAGACGACCAAAGCAAGAGGCGCGAGAGCAACCAGCACAACAACTAGGGCAAAAGCCAAATCAAACAGCCGCTTGACCGCGCGGTTGAAAGGGCTCTCCAATGGCTCTGCCCGTGTTGCGATAAAGTGCAATCCGTCATCAAGAAATTGCGTGAGATTTCGTCTGAGTCGTTGGGAAAAATCACAATAAATGATCACCCGGACACCTGCAGCTTCGCAGATCTTAATCAAGGCGTCGACCCTTGTTCCAACAGCGAAGATGTCGGCGATAATAGCTTGAGTCACTTTTCCTTCACAAATAAAGCGCTCCAGGTCTTCTAAACTGCCGAGGCATGGAAGATTCAGCTTACCGGGGTCATCCTGCTTGTATGGGTTTTCCAAAGTGGCCCTGTCGTGAGTTGAGAGAAACCCGACTGCCTCGATGCCGACCGCCCGTTTCAGAGCAAGCCAGTTTGCAAAGCACTCAGGCCTAACCGGGTATCCAATCAACAGAGCACGGTCCTGTCGCCCTTTGCCAAAGACAAATCCCGCAAGATATTTCGGCGCAAACCATTGCGTGAGAAATAATACCGGATGCAAAAGAAGCAGATAGATGAAAAGAAACTGGCGTGAAATCGCTCCTTGATCTTTTGTTACAACGAGAAAAAGCAGGATGCCAATTGTAACGCTCAAAGTGAGCCAGAGCGTTTGCCGGAGGACATTTATCCGCCCTAACTGCAGCGAAAATGTCCGCGAAGGATCGAGTGTTTGGGAACCGCCCCCCACCATCAAAGAGACGATTATCGCGAGCAAATACCATGGATAACGGTCACGAAGTTCACTGCCAAACTGCCCTGACAGATCCATCAGAACAAACAGCGCCGCAAACAACACACTCGCGCCAATAACATTTATCAACGTGATCAGTCGCAAAAGACCTAGGGTGCGATTCGAAACCATACAAATTGAACTAAAAAGAAAGAGCTTATCCGAAACCCTGGCCAGCTTCCGCGTTTTTTTTTCGATAGCAACAGGGCGTTTTATAATCGGCGGAGAATTTTCATTCGCTTTCTTGAAATGATGTGAGACCTTTTTTCCATTCTTCATGAATCGCAAAGCTGTCGCCCGCCTTATTGAGCGCGTTGCAAATCCCCGAGAGGGAGATTTCTTCTGCGCTGCGCCTTTCTCTCATCTTTACAACGATAACGCAGGGCGGTGGCGGTTGTGTTGTCGTGCTCATCCTTTCGATCACACTGTTGGAGACATGACACCCCTTGCCCATCTCAACCACCCGCTGATGCGGCGCATTCGGAAGGAAATGTTATCTGGCAATCTTGACGTTACCAAACGTTACTGTCGGAAGTGTCTCGCCATGGAAAAAGCCGGGATGCTTTCAGTTCGACAGCAGACCAACCGCAGGCTTATTTCTGGGGATCGTCCAGTGGAACATCCGGTTTTCCGCGCCGCAGCACGCGTCGCACGTCGCTTCGACGGGCGTTTGCCTTTGAGGGAACGCTGCCTCGAGCTTAAGCTCAGGATTTTTGGTAATAACTGCAACCTGCGTTGTTATATGTGTGCCCCGGTCAACTCGACGAGCCGAATGGCGGAACTCGAAAAAATTCGCGGTGGATATTGGCTTCGCAAGATGACGGTTCCCGACAGGCACGACCTTTTTGCGGATGAAAGTGCTTACATTCGTTTCCTTGAGGATACTGTTCGCCTACTTCCCTACGTGAAAAAAATCCGCATTACTGGCGGTGAACCGTTCCTTCTCGAAAAGCACTATGATTTCCTCGAGCGTGTCATTGTTGCAGGGCATGCACCGCACATCACTCTGACCTACGACTCAAACCTGACTGCTTTCAAGTTGGGTGCGCGTCGCGTTACCGATTATCTCGCGGTGTTCAAGAAGGTCACAATTTTTGTCTCGATAGATAATCTCCACGCGAAGAATGATTACATTCGCTACGGATCAAAGTTTGATGCTATTGTTGCAAACATCCATTTGGCTCGGGAGATGGCCAACATTGAAGTTGCTGTTAATTGTTCCACGGGTATTCTAAATGCGGGCGATGTTCATGAGATCGCAGAATTTTTCGATTCGCTCAAGCTTGGCGCCGGGTTTGGAACGTGTGTGATCACTAAACCAACTTTTCTTCAGGCGCGCCACCTTCCCGAGCCGCTGAAGTTGGACTATCTCGAGCGCCTACGGCAATCCCGCCATCGGCAAAAATTCGAGGCTCTCGAGAGGATGCTCCTGCAGCCGGTTTCTGAGGAAGAGTTCAAGATCTTTCTCGATTACATTGGGGATCTCGATGCCAAACGCGGGACTTCATTTCTTGACCTCTGGCCGGAGTTTGCGCCGTTTGTCTTGCCGCATCAGCGGGCTGGATTGATCAAAATGAACTGAGAGTCAAGCACTCCTATTGTGATGAACTCGCCAGACAAGCGGAGGTGGTTCGTTAAAGGGGATATCGATGGTTTTTTTGGTTTGTTCATAGATAACCTTTTCCAGGTCATGCTCATTGTCGTGCTTGGTGGTGCGGTGTGCGGGTTCTCCTCTGAGCTGATAGTTGGGCGGATCTTGCCCGGAGCGGCGATTTCGATTTTGGCGGGTAATGTGTTTTACGCATGGCAAGCCATGCGACTTGCGCGTCGTGAGAACCGGACCGATGTGACGGCTCTCCCTTATGGCATAAACACTCCCAGCCTTGTTGCCTATGTTTTTGCGGTAATTGGGCCGGTATATCAGGTTACGAAAGATGCCGACTTTGCTTGGCGGATCGGGCTCTTCGCCTGTCTTGGCAGTGGTATTATTGAAATTGCGGGAGCTTTCATTGGTGATTGGTTTCGGCGTCACACCCCCCGAGCCGCACTTCTCAGTGCACTTGCCGGAATTGCGATGACTTTTATTTCGATGGGTTTTGTTCTTCAAATCTTTGCGTCGCCTGCCATCGCGCTGGTGCCGGTTTTCATTATTCTTGTGGCTTACGGAGCCAAAGTGCGTTTTCCGTTTGGGTTGCCAGGCGGGCTGATTGCGGTTGCGGTAGGCACGGTGACCGCTTGGGGTTGCAAGTGGGCGGGACTCCCTTCGTTTGCCCCACCCCCGTCCGGACCTTCGCTGGGTATTTTTCTGCCCCTGCCAGTTTTTGGCGAGATTATGGCGTTGTTTGGGGATCCCCGCGCCTGGGGGTTTCTCCCTATCATCGTTCCGATGGGGCTCCTTAACGTGATCGGTTCGTTGCAGAATTTGGAGAGTGCGGAAGCGTCCGGTGATCGTTTTTCCACGCGGTCTTCGTTATTAGCCAATGGTTTTGGCACAATCGCTGCCGCGTGTTTTGGTAGCGCTTTTCCTACGACTATTTACATTGGACACCCTGGTTGGAAGGCGATGGGGGCCCGCGTAGGCTACTCAATTGTGAATGGCTTTGTTATCACGCTCCTTTGTGTTTTTGGAGGTGTGCTAGCTCTCCTCTATGTTGTTCCTCTAGAAGCGACGCTAGGCATTCTTCTATGGATCGGAATTATCATCACCGCGCAAGCCTTCCAGGAAATTCCGCGCAACCACGCTCTCGCGGTGGCGTTCGGTCTCATTCCCGCGCTTGGGGCATGGGCTTTGCTCATTGTCGAAGCGACGGCCAAAGCTGCGGATGTGACACTTTCTGAACTCGCTCCGAGATTCGGCAACTCACTGTTTATCAACGGTGTGTTTGCGCTGAACCAGGGCTTTCTTCTTTCGTCAACACTGCTGGCCGCCATCATGGTGTTTATTGTGGAACGACGTTTCGGGAAGGCAGCTGTCTGCGCCGCCATCGCCGCCGTTCTTTCAGCCGTCGGTTTGATTCATGCCTGGGAACTCGACACCCAAGGACTTAAAGTGAAGTTTGGCTTTCTGGCTGCCCCCGAGTTTGCCGTGAGTTACGCCGTGACGGCTTTTCTTTTTTGGGGAATGGCGCTGCGTCAGCGAAACGAAGTTTCAAAGCCCAGCGTCTGAGTTGTTGGAGATGGCCAGCCCTTGGCGTTTCAGGGGCTAACATTAGGTAACTCTCGCAGCGGTGGGTCGAACCGTATGCCGCCTAGCGCGGAGCGGACAATAATCCTCTCGGTTTCTGGTTCGCTATCGTAGAGTTTTCCGCCGTCGGTTTCGAGGTCAAAAGCTGTCCCTGAGTGGTTTATCAGGAGGGAGCCTCTTCCGAGTGCGAGTTCCCAACGTCTCAAAATGTCGGACTCTTCCTTGAGTGGCAGCCGGAGCAACATGCTTCCGGTGGGCATAGTAATTTTGATCCGCCGAACAGATGATGGGTCGTAAAAGAGTTGGGCGCGCTGAGAAATTTCAGTCATTATTCCGGAGCGACGCTGGCTCAATCTGCGGTGTTTGTTGTCATTGTTAGAGGGGTTGGACGAAAGTAACGTTCGAATCCCGCTGCCCGGCAGGCCAAACCCACTGGTGCTCGACACGAGCGATGTTTTTTTCCCGGGTTGAACCGAGATGTCGGCACTTTCAATCCGTAGAGAGATCTCCGTTGCCCCGCTGAGATCCCATTCCTGCCGTGTTTCGATCGGAGTGGCGAGCAATGCAAAAAAGAGAAGCGCCGGAATCAGTAAACCCGCTACAGCCAACCGTCCCCACCCTGCAGCTTGAAACCGAGGATCGACAGATGGCAGTTCGTCGGGCCTTAAGCCCCGGGCAAGAAGAGCGGCCGTCAGCCAGGTGAGTCCTCCTGCCCAGAGAACGTCGCTAGGGAAATGCCCCCCTTGCACGACACGCGCCCAACCTATGAGACCCCCAAAAGCGAGGCCAAAAAGAAAAAATCCAAAGGCGAGAACTCTGCGCTGCCGATGGAAAAGATAATAGCCGCCGATAAAGAAAAATCCCATTGTGGCATGGCCACAGGGGAAACTTTTGCCCTGAGAGTTTGGGTCAATACTAAGAACCTTTTCAAAACTCTCGCGCCCGCCAAAAACGACCACATCACGAGGGCGCGGTCGACCCCAGTTGTCTTTGAGAATAGCGTTTGCCAGCAAGCCGGGGCCTATGGCCATGAGAAGAATGAGGAAAAGTGCGGGGCGCCGAAGCCGCGCGATCTGGGCGTTGCGAAATCCGGCGATTAAAATCAAGAGCGCGCCGGCACAGACAGCGAGAGCGGGTAAAGTTCCGAAATGGTAAAGAGCCGCCCACGCTCCTTTATCTCCCCGCTCCCATTCTCCTGAATTGCAATAGGGGGCCGTCCAGGTGAGGTCTGCATCTGTCGCAACAAAAATGAGAGTTCCTGCAGCGAGGATAAGAACTACTCCGATCAGATCCAGATTTCGCAGCAAAATGCGCATCGGATTGCTTGTCGTGAAAAACACTTAAGCGGCAGCGCTGATCCTGCCTTCGTCGCCAGCGGTTTCCTCGGGGTGCAGGAACTGTAACTCGTAAAGGCGTTTGTAGGTGGGTGAAGAATTGAGCAATTCTGTGTGCCGTCCGATAGAGAGAATCTTGCCCTGCTCCATGACAACGATTTTATCGGCTTTGAGGATGGTTGAGAGTCTGTGGGCGATGGCAATTACTGTGCGGCCCTGTGAGAGGCGTTCGAGTGCGGCCTGGACAATTTGTTCCGATTCAGAATCCAAGGCCGACATCGCTTCGTCGAGTAAGAGAACTGGAGCGTTTTTGAGCAACGCCCGTGCGATCGCAAGGCGCTGCTGTTGGCCACCCGAGAGCATGCAACCTTTGTCGCCGACGATGGTTTCGTAGCCCTGACTTTGGGCAAGGATAAAGTCATGCGCGTAGGCCTGACGAGCCGCCTCTTCGATTTCTTCGTCGGTGGCATCGAGTCGCCCATAGCGAATATTGTTGCGGATGGTGTCGTGGAAGAGGAACGTGTCTTGGGTGACGACGCCAATCTGGGCCCGCAAAGATTGTTGTGTGACAAGCCGGATATCCATTCCGTCAATCAAGATCCTCCCACTTTGTGGGTCGTAAAAACGCAGGATCAACGAGAGGAGTGTGCTTTTGCCTGCACCGCTTGATCCAACAAGCGCATAATAGCGGCCACCCTCAATATCCAGATTGACCTCATTAAGAGCCGGTTTGGCAGTTCGCGGGTAGGTGAAGGAGACGTTTTCCAGTCGGATGGCTCCTTTGCCGGCGCGTAATGGAAGTGCGTTAGGAGCATCATTTACATCTGGCTCTGTCTCCATCAGATCAAAGATATCGACTGTGGCAGCGAGGCATTTCTGCATGAGAATATGCAGCCTGCTCAGAGTCTTAATAGGATCGTAGAGCAGGAATAATCCTGTGAGCAAAGCCATAAAAAGCGCCACCGGCAGACCGCTAAAGAACACGTAGAGCAGCGCCGCGCCCGCTCCGAGAGCAGCCACCACCTCAACGAGAGGTCCGACGATTTCCATACTTTTGCGAACGCGCATTGCATTCTGGAACTGCGCACGGTTCGCACAATTAAAGCGTTCCACTTCAAACTGTTCTCTGGCGAAAGATTTCACCACCCGCACACCTTGAAGCGATTCTGTTAAAATAACGGCCATCATGCCGGCTTCTTCTTCCTCTTTTCGGCCGGAGGAGCGGACTTTTTTTCCGTAAACAGCCATGGGCACCAGGCATAGCGGAAAAAGTACTAAAGAGATAATGGTGAATTTCCAGTCGAGATAGATCAATGTTGAGATGCCCACGAGGATGTTAACGGGTTGCTTGATCAAATCTGAACTGAGCGTCGTTAGAGCCTGCTGTGCCATGCGTGATTGGATCATGACCCTTGACACCATCATACCAGCCCTCTGTTGGTTGAAGAATGCAAGGCTCTGTTGCATGAGTTTTTGGAACAAATCCCGACGGATATCGTTCAAGGCTTTGAGCCCTACCCATGCGAGGTAGTAGGCATTGAGGTAAGAAAACAACCCGCGCAAAAGCATTGCAGCTGGAATGGCCAGGCAGGGCAGAATGAACGCCCCGATCCCGGGTCCTGACCCCTCATGCGCGGCGGCGACCATGTTTTTTGCCCCGGCATCCGGGAAGATATTCGAGGCCACATAGTGCATGACCATTGGTAACACGCCGTTCACCGAGCCCGCCAGGGCGCCAAAGCCGAGTCCCATAAAAAAGCGCCATTTGTAGGGCTTCATGTAATCGAATAGCTGGAAGTAAGGTTTCCAACTCGCCCTCAGCAGCTTGAAGAAACCGGCGTTTGACAGTTCGGCTTTGATTTGTTTTTTGGTCAGGCGCCCCCTCGCTTGTGCCCTCGTGTTTCTCTTTCTCTTACGCTTGTCTGGCATGGTCACGAAATTCCAAGCGCGGCAAGAACCGCCGGGACATCCGAGAGGTCGTCAAAAAGAAAGTCTGGGTTGCAGTCTGCCAGCTCTTCACGTGAATGACTTCCTGTGGCCACCACCACCGTCTTCGCCCCGATTGCTTTACCGCAGGCAACATCATGAGGTGTATCGCCAATAACGAAAGTCCGCGTTGGATCAAACCCCTTCCCATGCAGAGCCGTGGCACGTGCCACGGCGTAATGCCCCAGTTCGTTGCGGTCGTGGGAGTCGTCAGAAAAGGCGCCAAACTCGAAATAATCCCACACACCATAATGAGAGAGTTTGAGATGCGCACCCTTGGCCACGTTGCCTGTTAACAATCCCAGGGCTACATGCCGTCTCTGTTTCAATGCGGCAAGCAGTCCAGGGATACCGGGCAGAAGACGCCCCTTTTTAAGGGGCAACAAAGACTCGAGATGCTCAAGATAGGAATTGATGAAAGCGGTGATGTTTTCCGGCGAGGCCATTCGTCCGTGACGCCGACAAATCTGCATCGCGATGAATTTGTCGGTTCGCCCTGAGATCTCAACTCCAGCAAGGTTATCGTCGCAACCCGCAAAGTCGCGCACCGCTTTGCGCAGAGCCTCTTCACCTGCCCCGCCGGAGGTGAGAATGGTGCCGTCGATATCAAACAGGCAGAGAGCGCCAGAGTTCATTGCTCGACAATCTCACCGGCTTTTGAAAGGTCGTCTTTGTGGGATCGAGCACTCGCACCCTTTTTCTGCTCTCCTGCCTCTTCGTGCTCTTCCTCAAGTGGGGGCTCTGTTGGTGGGGCATATTTACGCTTCCGCTTTGAAGCCGGCAATGGAGCGATAATCATAATCATATTTCGCCCCACGTGTTTGGCCTCCATTTCCATTTGGCCAACTCCGGAAAGATCTTCTTTAATTCGGGCCATGAGCTCTTCTCCGAACTCTTTATGAACGTTCTCCCTGCCTTTGAATTGTAGTTGGATGCGAACTTTGTTCCCCTTGACGAGGAATTCCTCTCCGTGACGTATTTTCGTTAGATAATCATGGTTATCTATGTTCACACGGAATTTGATTTCTTTCAGCTTTGTGGTCGCGTGACGACGTTCTTTTTCTTGTTTGGCAATTTCGTAGCGATATTTGCCAAAATCCACAATTCGACACACAGGAGGATTGGCATTCGGTGCTACCTCTACGAGGTCCAGGCCATATTCCTGCGCTTTTTTGATCGCATCTTGGGTGCGCATAATCCCAAGCTGCTCGCCCGTTGCTGCCAGAATGACGCGCACCTCTTTGGCGCGGATGCGCGCGTTTACGCGAATGAACTCTTGAATAGTGCTACTCCGTTGAGGCCGCGACGCGCTTGCCGCATCGTGGCAGGGTTCCTTCTGGTTCGTGAAATAAGTTCATCATGATGTTCCGCGTATAAAACAAAAAATTCAGGCTGACAAGAGGAAATTGTGTCCTTAGCTCAGAAACATTTTTTCACAGACCCAGCCTGCGCAATCCCAAGATTTGCGCAACAAAAAAATTGGGCTTGTCAAAAGCCACAGTCGTCTGCCAATATGATACAGTGCAAGGTGTGGTGATCGCCAGCGGTGTTATCCCAGACGTTTCACTGCGACCGACAAGAAACCGAACCGACTCAAAAAATAATGAAAACAAAAACAAAGGCATATCTCAAAATCGTTGCTGTTGCGGCTATTTCTTCAACTCTCATTTTTAGCGGGTGTGAATCTACGGCCGATGGGCGAACCACACAAGCACAAGGAGCCGGGATCGGGGCTCTCGGTGGGGCGCTGCTTGGTGGCATCATCGGCTACTCTGTCGGCGGAAGTGATTCTGCTCTGGCGGGAGCCGCTATTGGTGGAGCTGTTGGCGGTCTGAGTGGTTTTGCCTACGGCACGCATGTGGCCGGCAAAAAATCACAATATGCCAACACCGAACGCTATCTGGATGCCTGTATTGCCGCTGCAATTGAGAAAAATAACAGAGCAATTGCCTACAACCGAAGTCTTTCCGCCCGTATCGCCCAACTCGAGGCTCGCGCTCAGGTTGCCATCGCGAATAACGACGCCGCTCAGAAAGCGGAGATCCAGGCAGCTATCGCCAACCTTAAAGACCAGACAAAAAGCCAGATTCAGGAGATCAACAAAGAAATCATTATTCAACGTCAGGTGTTGCAAACCGAGGCCAAAACCAATTCAAGCAGATTAGGTTCTATTCGGCAGCAGATCTCCAACCTTGAGAGCACCAAAGCCGAGAGCGAGCGCGAACTCTCCCGTCTCGCAAGCCTTGACAACCGCCTCGACGCTTAAACCCGCGCAGCGTAACCTTCTCCCGGCTTTCTGCTTAAAATTAGCTATGAAACATCTTTTAACCTTTTCTGTCTCGCTTAGTTCAGCAATGCTCCTCTGTTCGTGTGCCGTAACTGGAGATCCCACTCAGGGCGGCATTTTCTGGAGCGAGTCCATGGCGCAAGACCGGATTGCCCAGCGTCAATCCGCTCTTCAAAACATTGAGAGCGACACCGCTCGCATCCAAAGGCAAAACAGGCAGATGGAAAAACGCTTGAATCCCTGAGAGCGGCATTCTCGTGCCAACCAACTGCCGTATTTTTCCAGCTTCACGAAAGTTGCCATCGAGAGCCGGGACCCCAATGTTCCCGGCTTTTGTTGCCTTGCTGCTCGTCTTGTTGCGCATTCCTTCAGAGGCGGTTTCCCCTGCGAAAAATTCTTCGAAAAACGCCTCATCGCCCACCTCCACTCCCAGTCCGGCCGCTGTTCCCGCGCCAGTTTCAACTTTAGCAGCCGAGAGCCAAAGTGACATTCGCTCGGTCGAAGGGATCGGCCCGATTGCTCCACCGCTGTCTGGGCGCCCGGACCCCTCGATTTTTGCCACGCCAACCACCACCCCACCCGTTCCGGCAAGCCGGCTTTTCCCCAACCCCGGCCCTGACTTGCGTCCCGGGGGAGATGCCGTCGAACTGCTCATTGATGTCATCCGACACCTCAAATCCTACAGCATGATCAAACCGCGCGAAACGGAAATCGGGCTAGGCATCCTCGAACAACTGCATCGGATTTATGGAAATGACCATCCCGACGCATTTCCCAAACGACCTTTTCCCACTGACGACAGCGTCTTTGATCTTCTCGATATGGCTATTGAAAGGATTGGCGCTGCGCCCGGGGCCGCTGAGAATGAACGTCGAGTGATGGAACGCGGAATTGCCGCCTACGTGCGCCACATAGACCGATTTGGGAGCTACCACAGCGCCTCCGCTCTGCATCTCCTCGAAGAGAACGAGAAACGTCGCGGCTATACCGGCACTGGTTTGACTGTAGAGGAACTGCCTGATGGCACATTTGTTGTCTATCCGCTCGCTGGTGAAGCCGCCGATCTCGCTGGGGTTCTTGCAGGCGATTATCTGGAGCAGATAGATAACCAACCTATTCTCGGCATGAACAGGATCGAAGTGCAGAACCGTCTGCGCGGCCCGGCGACGAGCGTCGTTAAACTTGGAATTCTGCGCGGAGGAAAGCCGATCGAGATCGCCGTTCGCCGGGAAATCATTCGGCCTTCGTCTGTTGAGATACGGGAAGAGGCAGAGATGTTTCACCTTCGTATCCGTAAATTTGACTCAACGACCGTTGAGGAAATCCGTTCCTTTCTACTTCGAATTGAGCCCGGGCTTTATCTGACGCTCGATCTTCGCTCCTGTATCGGAGGAGAGTTTGACGCTGGTATCGGTGTGGCTAAGCTTTTTTTACCCAGAGACGCCGAAATCGCCTTTCTCGCCACCTCCAGTGGGGAGGAAGCTTTCAAGTCAGACAATCCCGAGCCTTACAAAGCTAAAAAGATGACCATTTTCCAAGACGGCGGCACAGCAAGTGCCGCCGAACTGTTAATTGCCGCGCTACGGGAATCAGCCCCGTTTCCTGTTGTTACCAAAGGGAGTCCTACGTTCGGAAAAGGATCAACGCAGCGTCGTTTTGTGCTTAAAAGTGGAGGACTATTGACGATCTCGGACGCAAAGATGTATGGACCCGGACATGTTTCCTGGGAGACGCAACCGCTCGAACCGACCGATGGTGCCATTCGCTGAACCGGATGGAGGCGATCGCCCCGTTGAACCGGTTATTCTTGCCATCGAAACTTCCTGTGATGAAACGGCAGCGGCAGTGCTGGCTGGGCGACATCTTCTATCCTCCGAAGTCTCCTCACAGATTCCTGATCATCGTCCCTGGGGTGGTGTGGTGCCAGAAATCGCCTCGCGCAACCATATCCGGTTGCTGCGCCCCGTAGTCGAACGCGCCCTTGAAACCGCCGGGATTGAAGTGACAGACGCGGAGATTGTGGCTGCCACCCGCGGTCCGGGACTCTCCGGGGCGTTGATCACGGGATTTGTTTTTGCCAAAGCCCTCGCCGCTGGGCTTGGTTGCCGTTTTTACGGCGTGAATCACATGGAGGGTCATCTTGTTTCCCCATTCTTTAAAACTGGTATTCAACCCTCTGTTGTGCTCATTGCAAGTGGCGGCCATACTATGCTGGTGGACTATCCCGGGTTCAATCTTCATGCTGTGCTGGAAAGCACCCGGGACGATGCAGCGGGCGAGGCCTTTGACAAAGCCGCAAGGCTGCTCGGTCTGCCGTATCCCGGCGGGCCGGAAATAGACAAGCTCGCTCGTTGCGGAGATCCGGGACGTTTCCTTTTTCCTCGCCCCATGCTCAGAGAGTCAGGCTTCAGTTTCTCTGGCTTAAAAAACGCTCTTCGCCTATTGGTGCCGAGTCTTGCCCCCGGTGATATTCCTGACGTGTGCGCTTCTTTCCAAGAGGCGGTCGTAGATGTTTTAGTTCAAAAAACAATCGCGGCTGCTCATCGTTGCCGCCGTGAACGTGTGGCAGTCTCCGGCGGCGTTGGCCGAAATAACCGACTGCGCGAAAAGCTAGGAGCTGCTGCAGCTCAAAATGGCTTGGAATTGCTTATTGTTCCCCCTTGGCTTGCGACCGATAACGCGGCGATGATCGCCCTCGCCGCCGCAGAGCGTGCCGCATGGGAATCGGCAAATGACAGAGAACCGTCGGATGATTTTCTGCTCGATATCGAACCGGGGCTCACACTGTGACGGTATCACCTTTCGAGTATGACATCAACTGCGACCTCGCTGAGGGCGAGCCGAGTCATAAAACGCGCGCATTGATGTGCCTCATCACATCGGCAAACATCTGTTGCGGTGTCCATGCCGGGTCAACAGCACAAACGAGAGAAGCGATTGGACTGGCGCTCGAATGCGGGGTCAACCCAGGGGCACATCCCGGGCTTCCGGGAGCGTTCGGACGTGCCACGGCTGACATTACCCCTTCGGACTTCACCGCGTTGCTTTTGGAGCAGACATCCTCCTTCGCGAGGCTGTGCCGTGAATTTGACACCACGCCCTCACACATCAAACTTCATGGAGCACTTTACCATTTGGCGGAGGCTTCGCCGCCTCATCGCGAAGCCTTCGTGGAGCTTTCTCGACGGTGGCGCGGTGAGGCAGGCATCGAGCGAGTTTTCGCCCGGGCCGGAGGTGTTCTCGCCGAGTTGCTTTGTCGGTGTGGCGTGGAGGTCTTTCCGGAAGCCTTTCTTGACCGAGCATATCGTTCCGATGGCACTTTGGTGCCGAGGGAACTCCCTGGGGCGGTGTTGGTTGATTGGCCGACGGTTCTCGAAAGGTTTCGCCTGCTGTTTAGAGAACGCTGCCTTGTTACGAAGGAAGGCAACAGACTGCCTCTAGAGGCAAAGACTCTCTGCGTTCATGGCGATAACCCTGCTGCCTTTGAGATTCTGTCCGCAATAACGGCCGAAAGATCTTTCCATGCCAACGCTAGATGCTCCTCAGATCAGCCGTGACTCCCGTTTTGCTGCGCGAAAGCCAGGAGCCCTTCCGAAGGCGGGGAGAGAACCCTTTCGCGGTCGCAGAAGGGAAAGCTACCGCCCGGTGGGATTGAGAATTCTCGGCAACCACATGCTCAGCTGAGGGATGAAGGTGATCAGAATCACTCCAATGGCAAAGACACCAAGCATAGGCAAAGTAGCTCGAATGACCTCGGACATCGGTTTGCCAAAGCGATAGGAGGTCATGAAGAGATTCATCCCAACAGGCGGAGTGAGGTAGCCAAGCTGAAGATTCGCCAGAAAAATAACGCCAAGGTGCACAGGCTCAATCCCAAACGCAATCGCCACAGGAACGATAATCGGCACAATGATCACAATGGCGGAAAAAATATCCATCAAACAGCCTGCAATCAGCAGCAAAAAGTTAAGCATAATCAAAAACACCCAAGGGGCGGAGATGGCCGACTTGGCCCAGTCCACCGCTAGATCTGGAATCTGAGCATCCACTAGATAATTCGTCAGACCCATCGCAACGCCAAGAATGAGAAGAATGCCGCCAACAAGAAGGCCACATTCAACCAACACCCGGGTGGTGTCTCTGAAGGGTTTCAGGTCGCGATAAACGAACGTCTCAATGAGAAACGCATAGAATGCTGTGACAGCAGCGGCTTCCACAGGAGTGGCGTAGCCGCCCAGAAGCGCACCAATCGCCAAAATTGGAAGGAGTAGCTCCCATTTGGCTATCCAGACAGCTGATGCGGCTTTTCGAAAAGAAAATCGTTCCAATTCGGGAACATGCTTGGGTTGCTGTAGAATGACGAGTGCACCCGCCAATAGGGAAAGCAAGAGCCCTGGAACAATCCCCCCTGCGAACATCTCTCCGATGCTAACGCTTATGCCAAGATGCATTCCCGAATTGCTCGCCACGATGGCATACAAAATCAGCGGCAGACAGGGTGGCAATAGTAGTCCCAGTGAACCCGCCCCGGTGATGATCCCAAGCGCCGTACGCTCCGAGTATTTCGCATCCAACAAAACCGGCAAAAGAATGCCGCCCAGCGCCAGAATTGTGACACCCGAGGCGCCGGTGAAGGAGGTGAAAAAGGCACAGACAACCACCGTCATCACCCCGGCACCGCCCCGCAAATGAGCAAACAACGCCTGAAACAAGCGAACAAGCCGCCGCGAGGTGCCTCCTTCCGCCAGAAAATATCCGGCCAGTGTGAACAAGGGCACTGCCGGCAATGTGGGATTGACGGCCATATCATATTGCGAAATTGAAACGGCCGCCAGAGGTTCTCCTTTGGCGAGAAACAAGACAAGAGCGGCACCACCCAAAATCGTAAAAATCGGCATGCCAAGCACAGCAGAGAACAGGAGGACGCCAAAAACAACAGAGAGCGCCAGACCTGATGAAAGAGGAATAACACAGGGGAGACCGAAAAATACTGAGGCAAGGAGCGCAGCACCCAAACGCACGCCCGCCTGTGTGCCGGAATTCCAGATGAGCCGCAGACCGATAAGACCATATGTAACCGGCATAAGCCAGAGCAGATGTTCCAGCTTGATGCCGACTATGACCAGCCCGCTCTCGATTTGAAGATAACTCCAACCGGCATAAGCAAGCCCAGCCGACACAGCAGCAGCTGCCGCGGACGCGATCATTCGGGCGACGATTCCGACGCGGCCTTTCAGGGAGTCAGCCAGCGTGGAGAGAGCCAAGAGCCTGAGGTGCCGAGCGGCAACCGCAGCGCCTAACAAGGCGGTAATCAGCACGAGATGCTGAGTGACGGTCGAAGATTGCGCGATGGAGTATTGAAAAAACCGGCGCGCCACCGAAGCAGCAAGCGGCAGGAGCACCATCGCACCGATCGCAACGGCAAGTAGAGTGTTTTCTAGTACATGCAGCGGTTTAAGGAGCCATCCGCTCTCTTGCTGCCCGATGAGTTTATCCTTGTGCAGCCCGTTATCGTCGCACGTCCCGGGCTCCGCGGAAATCTGTTCTTTCTCTGTCACTTGTTAGAGCTTAGCGTCTCGGGATTCTTTGATTTTTGGCACGACAAGATCCCAAATCTCTAAAGGCACCACGTCTCCGCGAACGCGGTCATAAACACCTTCAAGCGTCTGTCGCCAGGAATCGAATTCCTGTGGTGTGGGTTCAAGGACTTTCAAGCCCCACTTTTCCTGCATTGTTTTAACCGCATCCTCGCTTTCCTTGCGTGATGTGGTTTTAATGAGCTTTCCAGTCTCTCTCGATGTGGCAAGAATTGCTTCACGCGATGTTTCTGGAATTTTTTCCCAGGAGCGTTTGTCTATCACGAGGCCACCGGCAAGCGGAGCCCATCGAAGGTCCAACATGTAACTGGCTGCCGTATAAATCTGTGTGCCCAGCGCGTAAAAGGGAGGCATCGCAACCACATCAATGATCCCAGTTTGAAGGCTTGGAAGTATATCGGCAGTCTCCAGCGGGACGGGGTTTACTCCGAGACTGCGCGCGATATCATCCGCCTTGCCCGTAGTGGCCCACGAGAAGAGTTTAAGCTTACGGAGATCATCGACGCTCCGCATCGGTTTTCGGGAGAAAAACTGCACCCACCCTGCGTCCGTCCAAAAAAGAACTTTCAACCCTTTTTCATCAAATTTCTTTTCCAAAATTGGGTGAAGGATTTCACCGGCAAGGTCTACCTCGTCAAAGTCGCGAAACATCAGCGGAATGCTCTGCAGACCGGCAACGGCAGGTTCAATTTCGCTAAGCCCAACTCCGGTGAGTAGCGCGGCATGGATTTGCCCGACTTTCATCCGCTTGATCATGGCAGATTCACCGCCCTGAACTCCACCCGGAAAAACGACGAGATCTACTGCTCCGCCGGAGAGACGTTTCCATTCCTGCCCCATGCGTACGAGAGCTTGGTGATACGAACTATCCTTCGGAGCGAGAGTGCTAAGCTTGATAGTGGCTGCTGCCCTCCCGTGGCAAACAGCCGCGATGGATAGCACTAGGGTGAGTAGAAGACCGGAAAGAGTGTCGAAATTTTTTTTCATTCAGGGAGGTTATGCTAAAGAATATCCACGTCAAAGCCCCCTGCAAAGGTTAGAGAAAAAGACGATCCATTCGTTGGAGCAACCATCTTGCTCGTTGCTGAAAAATGATATTTGCGAGACGTGTGGTTTTATCCTCGTCAGGTTTAATAGCGAGTGCCTGGTGGAGGAGTGATTCAAACTCGGCCTTGTCTTCAAGAGGAAGGGCGACGGCTTCGGCGAGCGCAACAAAATTTCCGGCGTTACGGCCTTGGGCCAATTCGTTGGCACGTCTGAAATGCTCGCGTGCGCGTTTTGCATTGGTCTCGGTGCCTCCGAGCCGGGACATCTCGTAGGAGATGAAGAAGCCGTGAATGGCACCGTTATCATAGGTTTCATCGAGGGCAAGAGCACGTTCCATGATGGCCTCAACGATCGGGAGATCCGCGAGAGCGAGGGGATCATCCTTTGAGAGCGAGATGGCTGCACCCCATGCGGCACCGCCCCAGTAGAGTTCCGGAACATCACGTTTAGAGAGGCGCGCGAGGGCGGTGACATGGGCAGAATTGATCTGCGTGGCAAAACCGGGATGACGAACGTCAATTGCGCGAAAGGCGTAGTCTCGGGCGCGATACAAGAGTTTACGCGCCTCACTTCGAATGGCGACCGCTTTTTCGAAATCTTGATCCTCGATCTCGTCGGCATCTTGTTTAACGAAGGCGAAAGCGTATTGGGTAAAACCTTGAGCGGTTGCGAGAAGGAGTTTTTCATGGTTTGGACTCTCGGCGAGAAGTGTTTCCATGAGCTTCAGACCAAAAGGTGTTGCCTCGCGAATGAGTAATGGCGAGTCGTCTCCACTGTAAACCGTACCGCCGGCGGAAAGTGCTTCGGCAAGGGAATTGACGGCGGCGCGTTTTATTGCGCCAGCACATCCGGCAAGCCCAATCGTAGCCGTCAAGGCGAGTAAAAACGGGAAAGGAGATCGCATCGTTGGAGGGCAAGAGGCGCGGCGCAACGGAGGATTTAGCTGCCAGAGGCCGGGGCCAGAGGGTCGGCGCAGCGG
This sequence comes from uncultured Chthoniobacterales bacterium, assembly GCA_937924445.1. Lineage (GTDB taxonomy): Bacteria > Verrucomicrobiota > Verrucomicrobiia > Chthoniobacterales > CALDSX01 > CALDSX01. The sequence continues at coordinate 16,857 of CALDSX010000109.1, read as the reverse complement.
CTCAGGCGGCCTTTGCAGCCTCAACGGCCATGCGTGCAGCCTCGGCAAGATCGGAAGATGTCTGCATTTTTAAACCGGATTTGCTGAGCAGCGCTTTGCCAGCCTCGACGTTAGTTCCTTCAAGGCGAACAATGAGGGGCACATTGAGGGCAACGCTTTTCGCCGCGTTGACAATGCCTTGAGCGATGACATCGCACTTCATAATCCCTCCGAAGATATTTACAAATATAGCCTTAACTCCGGGGTTGGCTGTGAGGATTTTAAAAGCTTCAGTTACCTGGTTTTCGTTTGCTCCCCCGCCCACGTCAAGGAAATTGGCCGGGGACCCTCCGTAATGATGGATGATATCCATAGTGGCCATGGCAAGACCGGCACCATTGACCATACAGGCGATTGAGCCGTCGAGACCGATGTAGTTAAGGTTCGATTTCGAGGCTTCAACTTCGCGCGGATCTTCCTCCGCAGTGTCACGCATGGCCAGAATTTCCGGGTGTCGCCAGAGAGCATTGTCGTCGAAGTTGATTTTGGCGTCGAGCGCAAAGACATCGCCTCCCTTGGTGACAACGAGGGGATTTATCTCCACAAGCGAGCAGTCGCATTTAATGAATAGGTGGTAAAGTCGGGACATCAGTTTGCAGGCTGGCCGCATTTCGAGAGAATTGAACCCGAGCTTTCGAGAGAGCTTGCGTGTTTGAAACGGTTGCAACCCGAATGAAGGATGAATGGCCTCTCGGACGATCTCTTCCGGGTTTTGGGCCGCTACCGTCTCGATATCCACGCCGCCGCGTGTGGATGCGACCACGACAGGGGCGCTTGTTGCACGATCGAGAAGGATGGCAAAATACAACTCCCGTTGAATTTCAACACCTTCGCCGACCAGCACCTTGGAGACAAGCCGCCCCCCGGTTCCGGTTTGGTGGGTGACGAGAGTCTTACCGATCATTTTCTCGGCAATATCCCGAACCTGGTTCGATGTCTTACAGACATGCACCCCTCCCTGGAACCCGTTGGTGAAGGTTCCTTTCCCGCGTCCACCTGCATGGATTTGCGCTTTGACAACGAGCCGGTTGGTGCCTAACGCGCGGGCAATGCGCTCGGCTTCATCGGGGGAGAAGGCAACTTCACCTCGTGGGGTTGCAACATCAAATTTTGCTAACAGTTCCCTAGCCTGGTATTCGTGAATATTCATGGAGTTATGTTCCTGCGGAGTTTTTAAAAGTCATATGAACACATCGCCAGTGTCGTCAGAGCGGCGGGCGCGTCAAGTGCCACCGGAAGTTTTTTCTTCCTCGGAGGCGGAGTTTTCGGGGAGCGCCACGGCTACAGCAACAGCACGTCGTGCAAGTTCCGCTCTTTGAGGGATAGGATCGGCGACTTTGGGTTCTAAAAAAGGCAACGCTTTTGCGCGGTGGGTTTGCGCGATTTTCATAATGGCCGCCGCGGCGCTGTCACTTACCAAAGGTTCGCGGTCGTTGAGAGCTGACCAAAGAAATCGAATTGCTTTCGGACCACCGTGATAGCCCAGGGCTTCAGCAGCCTCAAGACGAATCTCCCAAGCAGAGGACTTCAGAGCCAGCACCAGAGCAAACAGAGATCGTTCATCTCCGACTATCTTGAGGGCATTAACAACGGCACGCTGGACATCGCGCGACGCATCCTGAACGCGACTTTCGAGGACAGGCCTGGCAGCAGAGAGCCGCATCAGCCCGGCAACTTCGGCGGCGTTACGACGGATTAAAGGATTCTGGTGGGCAATCGCCTCAATAATACAGCCCTGAAATAATTCCGGGTGTTTAGAACGACTGAAAATCTGAGCCACGTCACCTGGTGTATCGCGGGATTCGCTAGCAAGATACCATAAAAGAATCTTGCGGAGTTGTTTCGGATCGGCCGAATAATGCTCAGCCAAATACATCTTTTCCTCGGCCATCGCCTGAGGAGTGATTTTTTGCGGGGGCTCTTTGTCCTCTGGCGGCCGCAATTCTTCCCATAAAAAATAGGCAGCTAAAAAAAGAACTCCGGCCCAGAAGAGCGTTTTTATAAACTCAGGCATACATTGTAAAATATTTACCCGGCAGGCTTGCCCTCGCAAGTGCGGTTGGTGTAGATCATCAGCTTCACCTTGCGCCCCCGTGCGAGATTGATCCCCTCAACGGTTCCGAGCAGGGGAAAATCGTTGAGGCCAGAAATATCCCGCGCAGATTCTTCGGATAATACGAGCAGGCGCGGTTTTTCGGTATTTGAGAGGAACCGCACTGCTTCGCGCGGTTTCACAATCTGATGCAGGGAGGTTGTCCCTCGACGCATATACCAGACCAAACTCGGCTCGCGGTAATCTGTCGAGGCAAATTCACCGTCCGCCCCCAAATATGGGAGGGCGACTTCCGCAACTCGTTTTGAGGGGAAAAAATAATCACCAAACGGCCCGGCAAGCGTGATAAAACAGACAAGAAGCCACATCACGAGTAATTTTCTGCGCAGCCAGCAATCAGAATAACCGCGCTCCAGAAGATAACGCGAAAGCATTAAAGCCAGCAGCGGAAATGCCGGGAGGGTATAGTGGGGAAGTTTTGTTTTGTAAAGCGTAAAAAGGGTAAAGACCACTCCTGCTGTCCAGAGCATAGGGTATTCCGCAATCGGCCGCTCTTTCCGCCATACCGACCGTAGCCAGCCAGGCAGGGCGGTGCTCCAGGGCAGAAAACTCACGAAAATCGTCACAAAATAAAAAGGCAGCAGGAGGATGTATTCTGTCAAGTTGGCTGAACCGTGCCCCTCCTGGGCGGAAATACCGCGCTGGATAACATGTTTTCCGATGCCAACATGAAAAAACTCGCCCTTTGTCGCGTCAAGTGCCGGCACTCCCCAAAGAGCAACAATTCCAAGAGAGAAAGCAAGAGCAAGGGGTGGCAGAATGAACGCTAGCCGTCGACGCCCCGAAGCGCGAAGAGAGAGAGCCAAGAGCAGAAGAGGCGCCCATGCGATGGGGCCTTTGGCGAGGAAACCAAGACCAAGGGCGGCGGTTAGTCCTGTAAACCACCCTGCCAACGCAGCACCTTTTGCACGTGAAGATTCCCAAGCTGCCCAATAGCCTCCGGCGACGCATGAAATCATGGCCATATCTGCAACGGCAGCTTTCGCATGGGCTATGACTTGAAGACAAAACGTAAAGAGCGTTGCAGCCCAAAAACCTGCCCGTGCCGCACCCTGCTCACCATTCGCCATGGCAAATCGACTCGCAAAAAGAGAGACAAAGAGAGCGGCCAGAGCGGCCGCCCATGCGGAGGGAAGGCGCGCACTAAACTCCGATGCGCCAATGATCTGAAAAGCCGCTGCCTGAAGCCAATAAATCAGCGGGGGTTTGTCGTAGCGGGGTTGGCCGTTGAAATATGGTGTAATGAAGTCTCCCCGCTGAATCATTTCTCGCGAGGCCTCTGCAAACCTCGGTTCGTCGCGGTCCACCAGCGGGAATGCCCATGCCCCGAGCAGATGAAGGGCCAAAGCTGTCAGGAAAACCGCCGCAAGAGAGGCGGATTTCACGCAGGGTGTCTTAGATAAGCTCATGAAGGTGTGGCTACTGCACGGCGGTTGAGGGGACATTGCTCACGGTATAACCATGAGCCGTTGGGACGAATTTCAAGCACCCCGTTGAAATGCGCTACTGTATCGTCTGCCCGTCCCAAAGCGATCAGAGTACAGGCTGATTCATCCAAGATTTGAAGAACATTCGCGACCTGCTCCCGGCTGAGTGTCGCGCTGAGTCTGTCTATGAAAACGAACTCCGGCTGTCCGAGCAACAGGCGGGCGATTGCAAGGAGTTGTTGTTCCGAATCACTCAGGAGCTCGGACCAGTGGTGTTCACTCTCCAACGATCCAGCCCGGGTGAGAACTCGCTCAAGCCCGAGTTTATTCATTACACGAATGATCTCTTCGTCAGAAACAAGTTCATCTTGGGCGCTACGCAGCATCAGTTCGCGAAGTGTGCCGGGTGGCAGGTAAGGGCGTTCGGGAAGGAACAAAATATCGTCAAAAGAGGGGCGGATGATGCAACCCGATCCGGAGCGCCAGAACCCCGCTGTGGCCCGAAAGAGAGCAACTTTTGCAAGGCCAGGTTTGCCACAAATAAGAACGCGAGCCCCTTTTGGAATTTCAAGGGTTAAGTTGAGGAGCAATGGGGTGCCGAACTCGGGATCTACCAGGCAAAGATTTTCAAAAGCAACCTTACCAGCACGCTCAACGACATCAATACCCCCGGTCTGCGGACGACGCGCCGCAATGGTTGCTCTGTCCAGGGCATCGAGCCGGGTAATAACTGCTGCATAGTTAGAAATAGACTGAAATTGAGTGACAATCAGTGAGAAAGCTCCCATCAAATGCGCAAATGCCACGCCCGACTGAGTGATAACTCCAAACTCGACTTTGCCCTCAATAAAAAGGGGTGCCACAATCAGCGCAGGTATGATCTGGATTAGATAATTGTATCCTGTTGTGAAAAAGCTCAAATTCCGGTTAATTGCGATGATGCGTTTCATGTTGGCCACCAGATCGTCTAGGCTGCGGATGAGCCTGCCTTTGAGGCGACGTTCGCGATGAAGGACGGCAACAGCTTCCGCATTCTCACGAATGTGTACAAGTTGTGCGCGAAAACTTGCTTCTTTGTCGAACTGGGCTGAGTTTAGTCCTATGAGTTTTGCTCCGATAAGCACGGTGACGACCGACCCAAGCAACGCATAGGTAACGGCTACGAGAAAAAGGGTGTGGCTGATAGACCAAAGCACTCCCGAAAATGCAACGATTGTAATTGAGCCACTTAAAAACAGTATTCCGAAAGAAATGCTAATGCGTGTGAAAGTTTGCACATCTTCGGCAATTCTTTGGTCGGGGTTTGGTAACATACCGGCCGATGCGATGCGCTGATAGACTCGACCCCCGAGGTACATGTCGAGGTAACGCCGCGTCAGCCACTGACGCCACAACAAAGCCAGACGTTCTTCCATAAACCGAAAAAACACCGCAACCGTTGTGATAACCGCAAAGACCACCAGATAGATGATAGCCATTCGGATGAAGACATCGAGGTTGCGGTTTTCGATGGCCGACATAAAATCGCGCCCGACGTAACTCAGCAAGACGTTCAGACCATTTATCCCGAAAAGAAACGCCACAAGAGCTATGGAAAGTAGCTTTGCCTTAAGGCCTGCCTCAGAATGGAAGAATGCCGCAAGGGCCCCGACTAGGCGACCCAATATACTCAGTCGTTTAAGGAAAGGGTGTCTGGCCGGAGATTTTTCAGCGTTCTCGGCACTCATACCCGTCATCTGCCGCACAGACTGGTTAATCTGCGGGGGGCATGCCTAATGCCGTTTGTGAATTCACTCTGACATCCTGTGGTGGGTCGGCCAATGCGGCTTCGATAGTTTGTTCGAGAGTTTTGATGAGCACCGGTTTGAGGAGGCATTTATAGACTTTGAATTTGTTAAACTTTTGCGCGTCCTGCAACGTCGGATAGCCGGTAATGACGATAATTTTTGCCTCGCAACCGAGCTCGCGAACTCGTTCAATGAATTCGATGCCGCCCATTTTTGGCATCTTTAAGTCGGTGATGATGAGGTCAAAATTCTCTTCTTCGATCATTTTGAGAGCTTCTTCAGGCTTGCTAGAAGTGCGGACTGAGTGGCCAAGCCTTCCAACCAGTGTGTTATAAAGCAGGATCACTTCGATATTGTCATCGAGGAGAAGAATTTTTTTCATTTTCAGTTGGGCAAAGTGAGGAAGCCACCGACCGTCACCGGCTCACGCGCCGGAATTAGTCTCTGCTTCGGTTTGAGGTATCAAACATGCCATCGGGGACGAGTCGGATTATTTTTTGGATGCCAAAATAGAGCCAAATTCTGCCACAGTTCGAGAGAAAAAGTCTATCGCTTTGTCTCTGTCTCTTCCGCGAGGGCGCGAAGAACATGGGCCTCAATCTCCGCATACAGCTTGGGGTCGTTCTTTAAAGTCTCCTTTGCGGCATCTCGGCCCTGGGCGAGTTGTGTCCCTTTGTATGAGAGCCAGGAGCCGCGTTTTTCGATAATATTCTTTTCGAGCGCAAGATCGAGAAGACTGCCTGTGGAGGAGATCCCCTCGTTATACATGATGTCAAACTCAGCCTCCGCAAAAGGTGGGGCCACTTTGTTTTTGACCACTTTGATCCGTGTTCTATTGCCTGTCACGCTGCCGTCAGGCTGTTTGATGGCGCTGATGCGTCGAATATCCACCCGCACGCTGGCATAAAACTTAAGAGCTTTGCCCCCTGGCGTCGTCTCCGGGTTTCCAAACATTACGCCGATTTTTTCCCGGATTTGATTTGTAAAAATACAAATGGTGCGGGCCTTTGAGATCATGGCGGTTAACTTCCGCAGGGCAGCACTCATCAACCGCGCCTGGGCTCCAACAGTGGCGTCGCCGATCTCGCCTTCGAGCTCGGATTTTGTCACAAGAGCCGCCACCGAATCGATCACAATCACATCGAGTGCGTTTGAACGGATCAAAGTCTCGCAAATACGCAAAGCTTCCTCACCTGAACTTGGTTGGGAAACGAGGAGATCGTCAAGATTGACCCCGAGTTTCCTCGCATATTGAGGATCGAGTGCGTGTTCCACATCAATAAACGCCGCGAGCCCTCCACGCTTTTGGGCTTGGGCGATGACCGTCAATGTGAGGGTTGTTTTACCCGAGGATTCCGGCCCAAAAACCTCAACGATCCGACCGCGTGGAAAACCGCCCACGCCGAGCGCGCGATCAATGAGGATATTTCCTGTGGGAATAGCCTCAACAGCAACAGCCTTCTCCTCACCAAGGCGCATAATGGCACCCTCACCGTAGTCTTTTGCAATCTGCTGTAGCGCAGACTCCAAGTTTTTTGCACGCGCACTTGCCATCTTGTCTTCGGCAAGTTTGTCCAGGGTGGGTTCGTCGGGTTTTGTTGATTTAGCGGCCATAGCTGTCAGAAAATTGATTCCGGGAGGGCAAGATAATGTGGGTCTGCAACTCTGCAGCGAATTTCATTCTGAGTCTCGCCCACGTCGCTGGCGGATATATTCGCATAGAAGGCGAAAATGGCAAAATGCAAGAATAATATTGTCTCTGAAATAATTGTAATGCGAAACACCTCCCTCTGAGCGTCGAAAATACCGCACTGGCACGTTTAAGGGATGAACGCGGCATCCCAACCAGATGACTCGCACCGCAATTTCCGTGTCAAAATCGTAACCACGCGCGTAGAGCGTCTGCTCAAAAGCTGAGATTAATCTCTTAATCGGGTAGAGTCGCATGCCAAAAAGCGAATCTCCAAGCTCCGCGCCAGGTGTTTGAATGGCGGCGAAATAATTCGCCACCCGGCGTCCCAGAACACGGAGGATAGGAGCGTCCGGACCAAAGACCGGTTGGCCAGCGATCAAATCGTCAGGATACCTCGCGCCCAGACGAAAAAATTCCGGAATAAGGGCGGCGGGATGTTGGCCGTCGGCATCCATCGTCAAAACGTGGGTATATCCCTCGAGACGCGCCCGAAGCGTTCCGCGATGAATTGCGGCACCCTTGCCGCGGTTGTGTGAGTCAATTATGATGTTGAGACGCCCTTCGTATCTGTCCACCAAAGGGGCCAGAGATTGGGCGCTGTCGTCCCTACAACCGTCCAAAGAAACCAGCACATGATATGGATGGGCGGCCTCTAACGCCCGACGCACGGTCGTTAGAAGTATTGCCCCCGTGTTAAAAGAGGGGATAATGATGACCGGACGGAAGGTGGCCATATGACGGGTGGAGGCCAAAAAGCGCTTCAAACGGCTGATGGCGTGGATGGCTCAAGATTCCGCGCCAGGAAGCGGGGTGGTCTTTGACGCAACCCGTCTGGCGCGGGCCCCGCTTTTGGGTTGTGGCGGGCGTTTCTCGAATTCGAAATCGAGTTTGTCCCCATTGAGTTTCAAATACGCGGAGAACGGTCGCCCCTTTTTTGAGATGAACCTTGGCAAAAGTCCAGTTCGTCCGGTATTGATGACGTTCAAAGCCTCTTGCACTGGAATTGGGCGCTGGAGGATGGTTTTGTTGATGCGAAGATTTCGGACGACATCCTTTTCGTCGCGGATGCGTGCGAAATAAAAATTTTCAAATTCGTAAAGCGTTCCATCCTCAGCTCTTGCGCAAGGATGAGACGCAACTGCTTTTAAAAGATCCACTTGGTCAGGTGAAGTCGCTTCGCCAAAATCGAACTCTGGTCTGCCTTCGGCGCCTAGTTTCAGTGAGGCAGCAAAAGGTCGTCCGAGGCGGGATCGGAATCCTTCCAGCGGACCGACGCGACCTTCACGCAGTAATGTCACCATCTCATGGCGTTCGATCTCCCGGCCGGCAATGTTTTTGAAGACTTTGAAGTCGCACGTCGCACACTCGAATGTTTTGTAGGTCTCACGCAGAGAGGTAGCGTGGCATTTGGGGCACGGAGCCTCGAGATCGCTGTAGTTGCCCAAGACAACGCCACCCTCGAATCCCCGGGCACGATCTACGATTTCCCTTGTAAATGTCTCGATTTCGCGCATGAACTCGGCGCGTTGGAATTCGCCATGTTCGATCTTGCGGAGTTTGAATTCCCATTGGCCCGTCATCTGGGGCGAACGTAAAGCTTCAACACCCATACTACCGAGCAAGTTGATGAGAGAAACGCCCTTGCTCGTGGCTACAAGCTCTTTTCCCGATCGGGTAATGTAGCCGTCCTGCAAAAGACCCTCGATAATAGCCGCCCGCGTGGCAGGAGTGCCGAGCCCTCTGGCGCTCATGGCTTCACGCAGTTCCTCATCCTCCACTAGTTTACCCGCACCTTCCATTGCCGAGAGCAATGTCGCTTCTGTGTAACGCGGTGGCGCTTTGGTGACGTTCTCCTTTGCCTCGACAGCGAGGGTGAGAACTGACTCGTCCGGAGCGACGGGGACCAGCATTTTCACATCATCATCCGCCGTGGCCTCTTTGCCATAAAGAGCCATCCAACCGGGGTCTGTAATAACTTTGCCATCCGATCGAAAAGCTTCTCCCTCAACGCGTGTGATCCTTAGCGTGTTCTCAAAGCGTGCCGGAGGGAAAAATACCGCAATAAATCGGCGTGTGATCATGTCATACAGTTTCAGCTCGGCATCATCGAGATTTCCCGGAGATTGACCGGTGGGAATGATGGCAAAATGGTCGCTGACTTTGGCATTGTTAAAGATGCGTTTATTTGGACGCACCCATTCCCCCACCAGCACGCGGCGGACGAAAGAGCCTAGAGGTGAGCCCTCCAGTTTTTTTAGTGTGGCGTTTACCGTTCCCAAATAATCCTCCGGAAGGAAGCGGGAATCGGTCCTCGGGTAGCTCACAAGCTTGTGGCGTTCGTAGAGTCGCTGAGCAAGTTGCAGTGTCCGTCCTGCGCTGAATCCGAACCGTGTGTTAGCCTCCCGCTGGAGGCTCGTCAGGTCGTAAAGGAGCGGAGGAGCTTGCGAGCCGGGCTTACGTTCCTCGCTTATTTTACCCTGCTTTCCTGCGCATTTGGCAGCAATGGCTTCGGCTTTTGCCCGATCCCAGAGCCGTTCGGCCTTGGCATCTTCATCAGAGGTTTTCTTAAACCTCTCGTCAAACCAGCGCCCGCTGAATTCACCCGCTTTGGCACCAAACGTTGCGTGAACCTCCCAATAAGTTCGTGGTTTAAACGCGCGGATTTTTTCTTCGCGCTCAACGAGAATGGCCAGCGTAGGGGTTTGCACCCGTCCGACCGGGGTAAGATTAAACCCCCCTCCGGAAGAGTTGAACGCGGTCATGGCACGTGTAGCGTTGATGCCAACGAGCCAATCACTTTCGGAACGGCAGACGGCGGCATCTGCGAGGGGTTCAAGTTCTTTGCCGGGTCGCAGCTTTTTGAAAGCCTCTCGAATAGACTCCGGAGTCATCGATTGAAGCCAGAGCCGACGAATGGGCTTATCGATTTCGCAGAATTTCACCAGGTAACGAAAAATCAGTTCACCCTCTCGTCCGGCGTCGCAGGCGTTCACCAACGCGGTGACGTCGGGGCGTTTCATCAGCTTTTTGAGGAGGTTTAACCGTGATTTTGTCTTCTCAACCGGTTTTAAGTCAAACCGCTCGGGGATGATCGGCAGGTTGGCCATGCTCCATTTTCCGCGCTTTTTATCAAGCTCACCGGGTAAACAAAGCTCGACGATGTGACCAATCGCGGAGCAGATGATCCGGTTGTCACTTTCAAAATAATCGTCAACTCGTTTGAAGCCTCCGAGTGCGCGAGCCAGGTCGGCTGCGACGCTCGGTTTCTCTGCAATAACGAGTTCTTTCGACATGAAATAAAGAGGTTGATGGTAACAAGGAGTGCCCGGTAGAGGCGGGCTTTGGCAATTGCGAAAACGTCATTCCCTCACTCCTCAAACAAGTCAATAGGGATTTCACCATCATCTTAGCCGACACTTGCGAGTGGGCTTTCATCGGAAAGCAGAGCGCGAGCGAGTGGCAGATTGCTGCCCACCCCGAGCAGCGAGACGCCTGCAACTGCGGCGGCACGCGTCCATTGTTCAAAGTGTGCCCGATATGCCCGTTCATAAGCGGAACGAGTTCGTTGGTCGCCGGAGATCTGAAACCGACGTCCATCCTCGCAATCTTCGATTAATTCCATTTTCCTCCAGGCAGGCTTGATTTCAGCGTCATCAAACGGTGCGATAAGAAGTGCGGATGTCCCGGGGACGGCAAGTTTAAGAAGAATCAGGCGCGGTTCAACGGGATACAAAAGGTCACTTAGAATAACCTGCAGCCCGGACGACCGCCACGGAACTTGATCGACCGGCGGAGGACCAAGACCGGTCATTTCCTAGCCAACCTCGAGTTCTCCGCGTGTAAGTTCGAAAAGCCGAGGCGCTGCGCCTTTTGCGCGATGAGGAATAAGGTTAAAAACTCTGCATGAAGACCCCTCTTGGCGTGCAGCCTCGATCAGTGCAAACAGACACTCCAACATCCACTTCAGCTTCAACTCGCCAAGCCCCATCGACTCGCTGCCATCCAAGAGGATGTCCACTGCGGGGCTCACTTCCTGAGCACACATTTTAAGCAACGGTTGACCTGTCCGCGCGGTGGCGCGCCAATCAATATTCCGGACATCATCCCCAGGCATATATGGGCGGTGCTCAATAAAATCCACGGAACAGCCCACATCCAACCCGGAATAGTCTCCCGCAAGTCCATTCCACCGCCTCCCGCCAAAGGGGAGCCGGATTTTATCGGCGACCTCTTTGGCCACCTTCAAAGCCTAGCGAATGGCCTCCCGGGAAATTCTCATCTCTCCTCCTTCAAACCGCCTTCAATCCGTCGTATATCTCTCCATCGTGGCAGCGAGAGAAAGACTAGCACAAAAAACGCGACGCCGGTCGCAATCAGATTGGCGGCCAGGAAAAACTCAATCTCACTGCCATTGATCTTTCCGACCAACCATCGGAACAGAATTGTCGGCGGTAGAAAGCAAAACAGGTGGGTGATTATTTCCCCAATGCCCATGGGGAGAAGAGTTGCGAACAGCCCAATCGCGAAACAGATGGCAATAATGAGGTAAAAAAGCTGGCCTATCGTAAAGCGAGTTTTAGTTGCATAAGGCAGCATCTGCGCCATGGCCGCTGGAACAAGAAGCGATCCAATCATTAGCACAACTAAAAAGACGGCATCGAGACTCATTAACCCGACGACAACAAAAAAACAGATGACCAAAAGAGCGGAGATGGTTGCAAACAGAACCCCCGACGGCCAGCCGGGATAGAAAAGCAAACCAAGTCCCCGCCCCAACCATCCCCATCGAGCCAGGCCACTATAGGAACCGGGCGCGGTGCTAAATCGCTCCACCACGGCTCCTGCGCAGACAATCCACAAAAGAAAAAAACTAGGCACAATATAAAAGACAGCGGTCTCCCTTTTCATAAGGAAACCAACCACACCAGGAAGAACACAAAGCCAAGAAAGCAACCGAATCGCGAACGAATGCGTCTCCGCGGGCGGGGCGATTTGCGAAGCCCCATATTCTAGCGCCAAAAACACAACAGCAACACATTGAAGAACTATCATCAACCACTCGCCCACCCCCCAGTTGAGTAAATCAAAAACGTCCGGTCTGGCACCAGAGACGGGCCATACTGAAACGACGAGAGAAATCCATGCAACACTCAGCAAAATCAACACCCAAACAACGACAGAAGATATCCTTAAAAATAAGGAACTTAGGCTCGAAAGACCCACAGAGCAGGCTACCTGCGTCAGACCAAAAATGGTGAGCAGCCCGAGCAGAGCCAAGTCAAAGGCCAAATTGACCCCGCCCAAAAGGTAACGAAGCACCACCCATGGAAAGATCGCCGAGATGAGCAGTAAGATCTGGGCAGCGAGAGAGAGCCATTTGCCCCATACTATGCCGCGTGAGCTTAAATTTGTCATTTGCAGCAATTCAAGGGTCATCGCCTTCTTCTCATCTGCGAGGGCGTGAAAGCCGGAGAACGGGATCAGCACACCGAGTGAAACAGCGAGAAAAACCCAGAATATCGAAGAAGCAACCCAAACCTCATCGTCGCCCCGCTGAATTGCAGTGATGTGAGCCGAGAGCGTAAAAAGCAAAAAAATCTGCGAGACGAGAAAAAGAGTGACGAAATACCGTCGTCGCAACCCCTGTCGCAGTTCTTTAACAACCATCGGGTTGAGAAACCCGGGAAAACCTCGTGGATGACATCCGATAATGTTCATCGGACCTCCTCCCTTTGCGCCCCACCCTCTGTTGAATCGGTTTGGCTGGACAATTTACCACTGACAACGTCAACAAACGCCTCTTCGAGCCGCCGCTCCACGCGGTGAAAGTCGGCGATTGGCACCCCTGCTGAAACGAGTCGCACAAGCAGAGCCGCCGCATCTTTATCGTCCCCTGAGTTGAGTGTGACTCTGAAGCCGCAGGGGATCTTGTCCGACACTCTAACAGCCTCATCCAAAAGCAGCGCCTCCTGCAGAGCACTTGTTGCATCCGGCAATGTTCGAATCTCCAGCATCGCCCCACCCCCTGGTGCCATGCCTCTTGTGAGTATTTCTTTATCGCCATGATGAATGATATGGCCTTTGTCAATAAACAAAAGGCTGTCACACATCTCACCCAGTTCGGAAATAATATGCGAACTAATTAATATTGTTTTTCCCGCATCAGCCAAAAGCTGGATGAGTCGTTTGAACTCCAGCCGTGCTTTTGGATCCAGCCCCGCTGCTGGTTCATCCAAAATAAGCACTTCGGGATCATGCAACAGCGTCCGGCCAAGACAAAGTCGCTGGCTCAAACCTTTGGAAAGTTTATTCATCGCTCGATCCAGAAGGGGTGCCAGATCGGTAAATTCGACCACCTCCGCGACCCGCTCCTCAAGCATGCTTCCTCGACAACCATAGGCGCGCGCAAAAAAATCGAGGTATTCCCAGACAGTCATATTTTCATACGCACCAAAGCTGTCAGGCATCCAACCGATAACCCGCCTTGCCTCGGTAGGATTCTTCGCTACATCAACGCCGCAGATTGTCGCCGTTCCGTCATCCGCGCTCTCCAGCGTGGCTAGTATCCGCATCGTTGTGGTTTTGCCGGCACCATTTGCCCCGATAAATCCGGTTACGGACCCACGCTGCACTTCAAAAGATACCTCCTCTAGCGCGGTAATAGCTCCAAAACGTTTCAGAACCCCTTCAACCTTGATGGCTGGAGCTTCGGTGTTGGAAGATGGTGGAGAAGCGGACAAGTTCATTGCACGGCATTATAACATGCGCCCAGCGTGCCACAGATATGAGCCTCGTCGGAAGCAACGCGCAGAGCGAGAGTAGGGATTGCAAATTTACCGCCGGCTTCGGACGCGGCAAAAAATGTTCCTGGTCTGTTGAAAAAATCCTTGTCTGCCAGCCGCTTGGGCAAAGGACCAAGAGCGTTGTGAAACGCATCAAGTGCACGCAAGAAGGCGGGTTTATTGATGGGCTCGAGCCGCATCCGCCCGCCTGCTGGGAGCAGCCGAGCATGCCAACACGATCCATCAGCAGCCATGAGGTTGAGATTGATGAGATCGCTCTCAATGGTTGAAACCGCCCAAGGCCCATCTTCTTCAGAGGCAGGCACGAACTCAACCCGCGCCCCAGATGGTCTGACTCTCTGCAGATGCATGCCTGAAATTTTGCGGCTTTGAAACCATCCCGTCATTACCCCGCCCGGAAGTTCAGAGGTCGCGAGAGGTTGGGGATCGCCGCTCTCTTTAGAGTTTGTAGCGAGCACAAGCGTGTCCAAATCCCGCTTAAACCTATCTGAAAGAAGCAGGCCTGTCCTTGCGGTTTGTTCGGTTATCGTCAACTCACGATTTTCCTCGGGAACAAGCAGCACAAAGGTTTTCCGCCAAAGCCTCCCCCCAATACCGTCTTGCACAATAATGAGAATGAGGAATGCCACACCAGCTCCAAGGGAAATGAGTGGCGTGGTAATGAAAAGCCGATGTCGTTTGTTGCCGCCAGCAAGAACAAAGAGATTTAAAGGTCCGGCAACAATCACCAAGGCAAACATCAGTATCATGTACAGTCCCCAGTTCACTTCAATGGTTCCTGCAGCATCGCGCGGACCAAAACGACCTGGGCGGTAGGATTCCCCGAGCAACTCACCCAAAGTTCCTCCATCTGCACGCATTTCCTCAACGACACGATCCGCATTAGGTTTGGCGTATCGGATCAAACGTCCAAGCCCGGCACGAATTTCACCTCCGCCGGACGCCTCTGCTTCCCGGATCAACTGCAACCTCCCACCACGCAACATCCAGTCACGCAGCGCTGCGCGTCGCTGCGCATCAAGACGTTCCCAGCCCTCTTCCGTCATCCAAATTTGATCAGCAGCTGCCAACCCCAGCCAGGAAGCTGGGCCGTTTCTGAAGTCCACTTGGCTGATCTGATGGCTAGAACCGCGCTTGCTTTGACCAAACTTGTTCTGCACCCGCACCCGCAATTCGTTGGAAATCGATTCATCGAGCAAAATCATCGCTCCAAGTAAATTGCTGACATTGGTTAACCCTTGTGTGAGAGCTTCATTGAGGCCCGCGCCATTAAAACGAAGTGAGAGGCTACCCCGCAACACGGAGTTCCCTGCGTGAAAACGCACCGGCACCAAAAGGTCTGCCTGGCCAGAGCCAGTAGGAAAAGAAAGTGACCATACCGCCGAGGATCTAGAAATACCCATGCGACTGCGTCCCTCCGTAACACTTGAAACAATTATGCGCAAAGCCCTCGGATTCTGATTTCTCGATTCGATCCGCACGGGAGCATAACCATAAGGTGGCAGGATTTGGTAAAACCCTGTAGTAATGATTTCTGCTCCGGAATCTGAATTTAGGGAAGGGAATGGAAATCCGGCAGCACAAACTACCCCGTAGTTTCCAGAGATAACCAAGTACAGCAGCAGACCTGTGGAAAATAGTACTCGGATGGCACTTTGATAGTTCATCGTCTGTAAATTTGCGGCTCCGGAATTCCCTGAACTTGCACGGAAGAGATCAGTTCGCCAATGATTTGTTACGGCGTGCGGCCTTCAAGCCGGGCGGTGTATTCCAAGATCAACCGATGCCCGATCACCGGTTTTGCAATCTCCCGTACATCCCGTACATCTTCAAAGCTGATATGCGTTCTGCCTCGAAGCAGCGCCAATCCTCGGGCACCAGATGCCAGCGCAATCGCCGCTCTCGGACCTGCGCCAAACCTTACCCCTGGTGCCGTGTGGGTCGCGTCCACAAGCCGGGCAATCTAATCCGCGACCGCTTCGGGAATATAAATGCGAGAGGCGACAGAGAGTGATTGATTGAGGTCATCTAGTCTAAGGATGGGTGCAAGCGGCTGACGCGCTCCAAGACGACGTTCTTTGACAATTCGTCGCCCCACATCAGAAGAAACTCGACCGACATCGAGTTTGAAAAGAAATCGGTCGAGTTGCGCTTCAGGCAGTGGATGTGTCCCCTCCAGCTCGATCGGATTCTGCGTGGCGACCACAAAGAAAGGGGTCGGCAATCGATGACTTTCGCCACCGGCCGCGACGCGCCGTTCCTGCATTGCTTCGAGTAGCGCGGACTTTGTCTTTGGTCCTGCTCCGTTAATTTCATCCGCCAAAACAAGATTGGCAAAGAGCGGGCCACGATAAAAAGTAAATCGAGTCCCCAATTCGCGTTGCTCAAGCACAAGCGATCCGGTGATGTCGCCAGGCAACAAATCGGGTGTAAATTGAATTCTCTTGAAATCCAGGGCAGCGAGTTCAGCAAGCGATTTGACCAGTTATGTCTTGCCGAATCCGGGCAGCCCTTCGAGAAGAAGGTGCCCTTCAGCCATCAGCCCGGCCAAAACCAACTCAATGAGACGTCGTTAACCAAATAAAACCTCATTCAGCCTTCCCGCCAGCGCTTGGGCAAGCTCGTGAGCACTCTTCCCTTCCTCTTCTAGAGGTTTTTTCGGCTGCAAGTCAGACATTAAAATTTGTTACTGACTAGCAGACTGTTGAAAAAGCTCCCCAAAGTCAAGCAGGCATGATAGGAGAGAAAAATATTTGAGAAGCGAGTTGGGAGAGAAGAACAAGGAGAGTTTGGGGTTGAGCGTAAGCATCTGGTAACCTCGCGAGGGCGGGGACTTTACGCTAAACTCAACGATACGTTGGCCGAGATGGGATTTGCCCAGAAAGTGAGGGTGTTTGAGAACCGAGCTATCGGGAAGCCGATCGGGGAGGAAGGCCCGGGATTGACACGGTGGTGTATTTCAAGATGCTGATGGTGGGATTTTTTGAAAACCCAC
>CALDSX010000108.1 GCA_937924445.1 uncultured Chthoniobacterales bacterium | reverse complement strand
CGGATGATGAAGCTGCGCCAGAAGATCTCCGGCACCTTTCGCAGCATCGAGGCACTCGTGAACTTCTGCCGCATCCGCGGCTACGTCTCCACGGCACGCAAGAACGACCTCAATGACTTGGATGCGTTGCAGCGCGTGTTCCTCGGCACCCCCTCCGTGCCAGAGGTCAACACCTCGTGAGTCTCGCCCACGCGTCGGGTGCGTGCGTCCCGCCATTCACTCAAAGGTAGCCGCCCCAAGGCGGGCGGCTACCTGAGCAGTTACGAGTTTTTCAGGGTTAAAATCAAAAGGTCACAGCCGCCCTTACACCCAGGACCAGGGCGTTGTTGAAATCCCGCGTGCCCCCGGGATCGATGATGTATTGCAGGTCGGGCTGCACGCTGAACCAAGGTGTGACTTGGCATTGGTAGGTCAACTCCAAGATCATCTCGGAACCAACGCCGACGGACCCCTCCTCAATGAGGGAACAGCGAGAAGCCCTACCGAGTTGGGCGTAAGCAAAAGCCAGGCCGATCGTGTCGTCATCACGGCCGGGGATCAGGCCCTTGTAGTTCAAACCGGTATCAAAGTAGAAATTCAGGAAGTTGCGATCTTCTTTTGTAAAGGCGATCCTTCCAAACCATCCTAAACCTTGGTCGCTTTTCTCCACGGTGACGGGAGCTTTGAAAGATTTTGCCGCCCCGCCGATATTCGCCGGCTGATCTTTGTCCCAATGGATTGCTGTTCCGGCGGTTCCGGAAGACGGCTCGCGGAAGAGCATTTGATCCAGAATGAAATACCAACCATAGTTACCGGAGTTGGTGCTTTCGGAAATGACATCGGCCAACTTTCCGGTTTGAATCCACATGCCCGCCTTGGCCTGCCCGGGAAGACCGTTTTCCTCAATGCGGTGATTCCAGCGCACTTGTCCTTCGTTGAGGAACAGAAATCCATTTTCGCCGTCGAGGCGCCAGCGGAAGCCGTGTTTGTTCACGTCCTGATCATAGACGTTGCCTTGGAAGGCGGCAGACTGGAAGGTGAGCCAGTCAACGGGTGTGACGGCGAGCCGTGCGCCAAGTGTTCCCATCGGGTAACCTGGACCGCCCGCCGGGAGGTTCATATAAAGAAATGCCGGCCAACCGAAAGTGCCGTTGATGAATGTGCTCGCGTAGTCGGAAATGACAAACTCCGAGTCCGCGGTGATCTGCCCAGCACGCAACGAGATTTTGTCCTCGAACAAATTTTGTTGAAACCAGAGCTCCAGCATTCGCAGGGTTTCGTAGCCGGCGATATTGGATATCGTAAGAAAATTGCCGACCAAGTCTTCGCTGGCATCCCGGCCGCTGAGCCAGAGCCATGTCGTGCTCATGCTCGCGCCTTTCCATCTGATCGTCTTCTCGAAATCCAGATTCAACCCGAAATCGAGCAATCCTGTGTAAACCGCTCCCCTCTCGATCCCCCCGGCTGTATTCCCCCAAACTTCTGCGGTGTAGCCACCAAAAATTTCCACTCCGTGATCTTGGAGCGTTGTTCTCAAGCCGCCCCACTCTCCAGTGACTCCCTCGGAATTCAACCAGTCCTTCGCTGGCGATTCCTCGTCCAAAATTGCCTGGGGTTCCGCCCAGGCCATGGCCATAGCAAAAAAGAAGAATGCCGCATGCACGAGGCGGCCGAACAAAACGTTGGCCGGTGTTTTTCTTGAGTTTTCATTGAGAATGAGTTTCATAAGAAAAAAACATGTAGTTCGACCGATAGTGATACTCAATCTCATTTTTAAAATTTTTCTTCTCGACCAAGGTAAATTCCACACGCTCCCCATCCTGCTCATCCAAGCGGTGCGCGTGGACGATTGCGAGGACCTGCGCAAACGGCTCACTACGGATTTTCACATCCCGTGTATAAAGGGACAGTCCTTTTATCAAGAAATCCCGTTGTGATTTCTTCATTTGCTCTTATCATGGCTTTGCTATGAGACGCGCGCGCTGGATTATTAAGGTGAAGCCCAAATCAACCAGACCGGTTATCTACCACTGCATTAGCCGGGTGGTAAATCGGGATTTTGTGTTCGATTCCGTTGAGCGCGAACAACTCCGGAAGTTTATGCGGATGTATGAAGTGTTCAGCGGCAACCGGGTTCTTTCCTACTGCTTTATGTCCAATTATTAAGGGACAGTCCTTTTATCACACAGTGGCAACCTCGTCCACCGCAGCTACTCCGCCCGTGGGGAACTGGCTACGGTTGGCCTTGACGACCAGACGCTGGCTTGGTATGCCTACGATATGACCGGTCGTCGGACAGCGGGTCGTCGGACAGCGAAAACTCTCAAAAATAACACGGGAGAATATCGCGCTTACGATCCACTCGGGCGTGTCGTGACCATCGAACATC
Source organism: uncultured Chthoniobacterales bacterium (assembly GCA_937924445.1). Classification (GTDB taxonomy): domain Bacteria; phylum Verrucomicrobiota; class Verrucomicrobiia; order Chthoniobacterales; family CALDSX01; genus CALDSX01. Next base: position 251 of record CALDSX010000108.1, on the reverse strand, counting down.
GTTCGCCAACCGGCACTCTCCTCGCCCTGAACTCCACCTACGACGCCGTCGGCAATCGGCTCTCGAAAATCTTCACACATTCCGCCGCACCAGCCTCCGCGGAATTTTACGCTTACGACCCCATAGATCAGCTTGTTTCTGCTGTCTATCGCCCGAACCCTGGCACCGAGTCACCTCGCAGCGTTGCCTATGAGTATGATCCAGTTGGCAATCGGGTGCGGGTCACTGATAATGGCATCACAACCAGTTAC
>CALDSX010000107.1 GCA_937924445.1 uncultured Chthoniobacterales bacterium | reverse complement strand
TTGCAGCTTTTGAGCGTTCACCCGTTTGAGAAAGTGCCTCTGCATCAACTACTTACAGAAATGGATTCTAGAGATTTGCATACCTTAGATTCTAACCAGTTGATGCTGTGGGACTTATAACCGGACAATCGTGAACAGAGAAAAGAAGAAGGAGGAAAACCAAACTCGCTTTTGATGAAAGGAGGGGTGTTTAGAAGATGATCACTTCGATTATTCACCCTCTGGGAAGTCTACCGCTTGGTGCGGCAGGAACGGATTTCGGCTGGCTGACGGAACTTTTTGTTTCTCAAACCGTCACACAATCAATCATTGTAGTTTGCGCGGTCGCAGCCATAGGTCTGGCACTTGGCAGTGTGAAAATCCGCGGTGTCGGGATGGGAATTGCAGGGGTATTGTTCATCGGCCTTGCTTTTGGCCACTTCGGCGTTGTGATCAACCCTGAGGTGGCACATTTCGTCCGTGAATTTGGCCTGATTTTGTTTGTCTACACAATCGGTATGCAGGTAGGGCCTGGTTTTTTCAGTTCGCTCAAAAAGCAGGGGCTTAGCCTCAACATACTTGCAGCCGGTATTGTTTTCGGAGGAGCATTACTTGCTTTTTTAATCGTTCATTTTTTCGGGGTGCACCCCGCCGCAGGCGTCGGACTGCTCACCGGAGCCACAACAAACACACCATCTCTTGGCGCAGCCCAAGAGACGCTCGCCCGGTTGCAAGGAGGCTCCGCCGCGGAGGCCGTGCGCTTGAGCGGCCTGAGCTATGCAGTGGCTTACCCGTTCGGAATCATTGGAATTATACTGGCGATGCAGCTTTTTCGTAGACTTTTTCGAATTGATCTTACACTGGAAGAACGTTCATGGACCCAAGCGCATGAGAGTAATTTACCACCATTGATCCGGCTAAACCTCACCGTAAAAAATCCAAATCTCGAAGGTCGCTCTATTGGACAAATACCCGGCCTTGCGAGCTCCGGGGTGGTTATTTCGCGACAACTTCAGGACGGCAAGCTCTTTGTGGCAACAACAGACCGCATTATGAAAGTCGGAGACACTTTACTGGCTGTTGGTCTCCCAGAAAAAGTCGAGGAAGTGAGGCTTGCTGTTGGAGAAGAAAGCCCACTTGATTTGTCTAATATGCCTGGAGACGTCTCCACTCGGCGAATTGTGGTCACGCGAAAAGGAGCCGTCGGAAAAACACCATTAGAATTGGGCCTGGAACAGATTCACGGGGTCTGTGTGACAAGGTTAAGCCGCGCGGAAGTAGAGCTACCGCATCCAGCGGCAATCCGTCTGCATATTGGCGACACCCTAACCGTTGTGGGTGCAGCGGCCGCTCTCGATGCCGTTGCCGGTAAGCTCGGCAACTCTATGAAAGATCTCAATCACCCGGAAATCATACCAATGTTTGTAGGGATCGGTCTGGGGGTCATTTTGGGCAGTATACCGGTTCATTTTCCCATGCTTCCTTCCCCGGTAAAGCTTGGTCTTGCAGGTGGCCCTCTAATTGCAGCGATTCTGCTCAGCCGTATTGGACGCGCAGGGCCGCTCATGTGGTATTTGCCCACCAATGCAAATTTTTTGCTGCGAGAGTTTGGAATCGTGCTCTTCCTAGCGGTCGTTGGGTTGAAATCTGGCGGATCATTTGTCGTCACACTTACGGAAGGGGATGGTCTCTGGTGGATAATCATGGCAGCGGCCATTACCTTTTTGCCACTCCTCGCTGCTGGTCTGATTGGCCTTTTGGCTCTCCGTATCAACTATCTGGCTTTGTGCGGAGTTTTAGCCGGCAGTATGACCGATCCTCCCGCATTGGCATTTGCCAATTCGCTTTCATCCTCAGAAGCTGCAGCTGTTTCATACGCAACCGTTTATCCGCTGACAATGTTGCTTCGCGTTCTGATCGCGCAGATTTTTGTTATCTTACTCGCAGGCTAGGCGAAAGAGTGCCTCCCTTTATACCCACGGTCCCTTTATGCCCGTGATAACCAGCGATGCGGTTTAGAAATTTTTTCTTGCATTAATTTTCATTCTGAATTGAAATCAGTATCTCCATCTCTCGAACCATGAGCCTCAACCATCACATCACAAGTGCGCGCGCACCCGGGGGCAATGGCATCACCCACCAAACCGAGGCCAATGCTTCTGATGAGAGCGTCCAAAGCGCTCAGTTTGCCTTCCAAAACGCTCTGGTGGAAGTCTTCTCCGAGTTGGCTGACCTGTTCGGGAACCCTCGCTCTCATGGCCAAATTTATGGTCTCCTGTTCTGCTCATCAGAACCGCTGACCATGGACGAAATTGCCCGCCTCTTGGGTATAAGCATCGGCTCTGCCAGCCAAGGACTTCGTGTTTTAGAAGAAATAGGCGCCGTCGAACGCGACAGCACTCACCGGCTAGCCACCTTCACAGCCAAAGCGGAGCTCAAAAACCTTATCTCAGGTTTCGTTCGTCGCAGACTCGTCCCCCGCTTGGAGGCTAACCTTTCCCGTCTTCACAAACTGCAGGCCGAGATGGACGCAATCCCTGGCGCCGATGTCGGCCAGTATCGCTGGCGTCTGGAACGTGTCACCAAATGGCACCGTCGCGCCCTCGAATTTCTCCCGATCGCTCGAAAACTCATCGGCGATCCCTGACACACCTTCTGCCAGAGCTACCTGCCCTTCTCACCACCCCTGTGGCCGTAGCACTCAACCCGAATCTTCAACAGCACGTCGGGCGTCCATCCTCCGACCAAGGGCGGTAGCCTATTCCCATCACCTATTTTAATCTGTGCAATCTGTGGCCTGAAATGCTTTTTATTGGCTAACTTGTCCAGTCTCACGAACTCCGGGACGTTCACATCCTTTCTTAGCCTCCAGTAAAAATAAGCGAGGAGTTTTACTCCGCGAACGTTTAGTGAAAGGATCTTATTTGAAACACAGGCTTGGGCGGCCTTTACCTCCTGCCCGTTCCAAAGGTCAAGACTACCAAGCTTTGAGAACACGATGCCGTTGCGGATGTTTGATCGCTATTTCTTGTCCGAGATGCAGGAAAAAACGGTGCAGGTTTATACTATCAATGTCAAAATCATTAAAGATTTCTCCCCACTTCAACGCCTTCTTCCGGCGGATGAAATTGCATTAATGCGACAGATTCGCCAGCCCAAAGCCCGAGTGCGATACCTTTACGGCCACGCCCTCCTAAGAATCATCTTGGCGAGTTGCTGTGGCACAGCTCCTCGCGACCTCGAATTTGAAAGGGGACTTTGCGGGAAACCTTCTCTTAAAACAACAACATCTCATGAGGGCTTAGCAAGATTATTGAGTTTTAATCTATCAGAATCCTCTGACTACGTCTGCGTGGCCGTTGGAAATAGCGTAGGGCCCATTGGTGTTGACGTGGAACAATGCGACCCAACCATCGACGCGGAGGCATTGGCCGGTCGCTTTTTCTCATCGGCTGAGCACAGAGGCCTGATGTCATTGAAATCTTCGAAAAGGCCCGCTATTTTCACAAAAATCTGGACGCGAAAGGAAGCGGTCATGAAATGCTCCGGGCGTGGGCTTTCTCTTCCGTCCCGAAGTTTTTGTATCTGGACTGGATGCCTCGGTCATGGCCCGTCCGCGATTGATTGGAGCGCCCATGAGGGCGTGTTGGAGCATGGCAGTCCACTCCTCGTCGAAACGATCCACCTGCGCGACGATACCTTCGTTTCTTTGGCATGGCACGACACACGAGCAAAAGCGCAATTTTTGGAGTTGAACAATCTAAATGACGGAGTGCGAGTTTTTGAGAGCATTCTCTAAGAGGTTTCCCGTTAAAAAGCCGAAGCTTTCGTTTTTCATAAGCTTGTAAGCTTTCGTGCCGGTTATGAACAGCCGTTGCCCGTTTCCCGTTCATCACGAGGAACTGAATGAGCGCTTCCGAAACGACCACCGCACCCAGTCCACACGTATTCACATGCACCTCATGCGGCAACCAAATAAAGAGAGGTCAGACAATACATCTCGTCATTCTCGTTATCATGAATCGCCAAAATAATCGGCGATGCAGCGCGTAAAATCCGCTGTAACATCTCCGAGCAACCGCAATACATTCTTTCATGGGCATTTCGACTATTAACGTGCTTGGTGCTCCCTTGGCGGAAGTCAATCTCGATACAGCTACTGAGTTTCTGCTTAACGCCGCTTCTGCTGGGCGCAAAGGTTATGTCTGCGTCGTCAGCGTGCATGGGGTCGTAGAAAGTCAGTTCAATACAAAATTTCTGGATGCACTGAATAATTCTTTGCTGAACACGCCAGATGGCATGCCTCTGGTATGGTTTGGGCGTATCAGTGGCTACTCAAAAATCTCGCGGGTCTACGGGCCGGATCTGATGCTGCGCATGATGCAAGCGACCCGCGACGGTCGCTTCTCCCACTTTTTCTTTGGCGGAGCGCCAGGTGTTGCAGAGCAATTGAAAAAAGAATTCGAACAGCGCTATTCGGGCGTAAAAATTGTCGGGACCTTCACGCCACCATTCCGTCCTCTTAACGAAATAGAACTTGCTGCTCTAAAGACAACACTGAATGAGGTGCGACCCCATTTTTTCTGGGTTGGGCTCGGAACCCCAAAACAGGAGATATTCATGATGGAACACTCAGAGCACCTTAACGCCGGCATCATGTTGGGTGTCGGCGCGGCATTCGATTTTCATTCCGGCCGAATCCAACAAGCGCCACGATGGATTCGTCATAACGGATTTGAGTGGCTATTTCGCCTGATTAAAGAACCGCGCAGACTTTGGATGCGGTACGCGGTGATTGTGCCTGTTTTTCTATGGCACGTCTTTCTGTCAGCGACACGAATCCGCAGTTATCCGCTCTCACGAAAACGACCATTTGAACTGTAAAAAAGCCATCTCCGAGTTGTCATCTAAAAGATTAATGTTTGAATTGAAGCTGAACGATCTCTCAGTTACACGTCCTCTGCTCTCCGATGCTAATCAAAACCTTTGGTGCCAACGCTCGAACCGGAGCGTCGGGTTGGCCATCGAACTAAGCATTCCAAGCGTTCAATTGACACCGGAAATATTTAGGTTAGTGCACGCATAACATCGCGCCTCTTCTAATCGCCTTTCTTCTGTGAACTGAAAACTCGGTCATATGGATTCTGGACTTGCAGGCAAACTGTTGATTTTCACCGTCATCATCATCGGCCTTGTGATCTCTGTTTTTGCGGGCACGTGGATCAGCGAGGAAAACTACTTTCTCTTGCTTCTCACACTGTTCGGATTGGGGGGGATTGTTTACACTCTCTTCTCGGGCCTGAACTATTGGATAATTGTGCCATTTACAATATCTTCAGGGCTTCCTGCTATTCCGCTCGGAGGTCGGCAATTGGAAATCGGCGAATTTGCCACAGCCGGTTCTATTGGTTTGTTTATCTTTTACCTCGCATTAAAGCGGCAACAAATGCGCATATTCAATATCGTGTCCCTGCCGGTGTTGGCTTTTATCCTTTGGGTTGCAATGGTATATGTGATCTATCCAACAGGACTCGCCCTGTTCGGTTCCCAAGCCATGGGTGGTCGATTCTATTTAAAACTCTTACTTGCATTCGGCGCTTTTATTGTCTGTTCCGGAGCCGTTATTCATCCGAAAAATATCCGTGTTCTGCTGTTTGCCCTGTTGGCAGCATACATTCTTTATGCGACGTATTCGATTTTTGCGGTATTTAAAGGCTGGGCGGGGGAGGGTGCTCTGGATTCTTTTTATTCTTGGCATCAATCGCTCGCCGTGCCCAGCACAGCACTGGTGACCATGCTTTTTGCATACAAAAAGCCGTCGGAGGTTTTTTCTTTTCGTGGCCTTCCCTATGCACTCATCTTCTTGTTCGCATTAATTGTGACAGTTTACAGCGGAAAACGAATGGCAGTGTTTGGACTGCTTTTGATACCCTTCGTCGCGCTGCTCCTCAGCAAAGAATACAAGCAAATTATCATCGCCGGCTGTTGTTTCGTAATTCTTTTAGCTTTTGGCATGAGCAGCCCGGATGTGGTTCAAAAACTCCCTTTGAACATGCAGCGCGGTCTATCGTGGATTGGCTTTCTGGAATTCGATAAACGCATCGAGCCAATGAAAGGCGGAACGGATGAATGGCGGGCAGCACTTCGGCAACTCGCGTGGGAAAGGTTCCTCGAAGATCCAATCATCGGCAAAGGATATGTCATGGATTATTCCAAAAGTATGTCTGCGGTTTATGCCAGCGAAACGATTTGGGGCAGAGGCACTGGCACAATGGAAACCGCGGTGGCAGGTTATGCCATAGGGCAATCCTGGCATAACAGATGGATCGGATACATGGCCGATTTTGGCCTTCCATTGCTCATCTTCCAAATTGGTATTTGGTTCGCAATGCTCTACGCCATCGCATTCATTCTGAGCAATAAAAACGCTGCCTTTGAATTCCAGGTTTTTGCAAGATACACACTTTTTATCATTTTACGGGACCTCATTTCAAGTCATACCAGTGGCCACACTGCACTGGATGCCTATTCTAAGTGGTGGATGTATGGTGTGATCGTGGCCATTTACCTTAGCATTCGTCAGAATCAAAGACAGTCCAACTTCTCGCCTTCCGCAGAACAAAAATCAGAAGCCCGCATTGCCTTAGCGCGGGTGTAAAGGCTTTGTTTTTCTCAACGCACTATCTTGCTGTAGTCAACGTAAGCCAACTTTTCAATGATGCGCCAATGTCGTCTTTTGGCAACTGGCGGGGCGGGTTTCATTGGCGACTTGTCGTTTGGCACCTTTTGTCGGAAGGATATTCCGTCCGCGTGCTTGACAACTTCTCCACTGGACGTCGAGAAAACCTCGTTTCCTTCGGCCCAGCGGTCGATATTATCGAGGGTGACGCCGCTGATTTTGGCCTTGCCCACGCAATCACCCCCGGTCTTAATCGCATTATTCACCTTGCCACCGTGCCCTCCGTTTTGGTCACGACCGAGCAGCCCTGGCCCAATCAGCGTTGGGGAGAAGTTGCCGGCCTTGAGATCCTTAATGCCGCCGCGCTGAACAACATTCGCAGGATGGTGCTCGCGAGCTCTGCGGCGGTTTATGGAAATCCGCAAAGCTGCCCGATTCCCGAGAGCCCCCTCATCGCCCCAGCTTGTTGCAGAGGTTGATCGTTATTAGAATTTCGGCTCCTGGTCGAAGGGATCATTAGCCTAAGACCTCTTCCGAGATTTGAGACAAACCACGCCAAACTCCATGATTTGCAGAAAGCTGCTCAATCACACCCTCCCTCGCAACGCAGCGAGGCAAACTGTCAGTTTGAGCGTCTCCCTCCATGCCACGATTGAGCATCCCAATTCCTCCTAGTCGCCGCATCATTCTTCTCCACAGGTAAACTTCCGCAATAACGCTTGGCACATTCCCACAAGGTGTTATAATCGCTAACGTCTTTCTTGGCATGATCAACGGCGTCTTACTTACCAAAATTACCAAAAGTAAGCTCCGCCACCATGATAGCGCTTGGGCCTCCACTCGTTGAACATCCTTTCAGCTTAACGCACTGTGACCAACCTTGATGCCTTAATCGTCGGAGCCGGATTTGCAGGACTCGTTATGGCAGAGCGCCTCTGCAACAAATTGGGTTTTCGTTGCCTTGTTGCCGAAAAGCGCTCTCATATCGGAGGGAACGCTTACGACTTCCAAGACCGCGCAGGGGTTCTCATTCATGCGTATGGGCCCCACTACTTCCGCACGAACTCCCCCCGCATCCGCGAATATCTCTCGCAGTTCACTGCCTGGCAGCCGGTCGAATATAAGATCCTCTCATACACTGACGGGCGCTACTGGAGTTTCCCCATCAACCTCAACACTTTCGAACAATTCCTTGGACGTCCTTCGACCACGGAAGAAATGGAGGCATGGCTCGCTAACAATCGCATCCCTATTTCTGATCCTAAAAATTCGGAGGAAGTTATCATATCTCAAGTTGGCCGTTTATTTTATGAAAAATTTTTTGAGGGTTACACAATCAAGCAGTGGAAAAGACACCCCCGGGATCTGGATGCCTCCGTTTGCGGGCGAATTCCCGTTCGCACCAACCGAGATGATCGTTATCTGCGCGAGAATTTTCAGGCCCTGCCCAGTGATGGATACACGCGGATGTTTGACAGGATAGTGGCGGGTTGTGGCAAGCTGCTCGAGTTGAAACTGCAAACCGACTACCGCGAAATCCTGCCCCATGTCACGTTCCGTTATTTCGTTTACACGGGTGCGATGGACGAATTTTTTGAGAATCGTTTGGGGCGGCTGCCTTACCGTTCTCTTCGCTTTGAGCCCGAGTCGTTTAGCCCCCGCGAGTTGGAACCGCGGTTACCCATCGCCGGCAAGCGAGGTTTTTGGCAGCCGGCCATGCAAGTGAACTATCCAAATGATGAGGAATTTACCCGAATAGTTGAAATTAAGCATGCAACTGGGCAAGTCTGCGAGAATACAACAATCGTGCGGGAGTATCCACAGGATTATGGCCCGGGTTGCGAACCTTATTATCCTATACCGGCACCTGATTCGACAGCCCTTTACAAAAAATATGCGGAATGGGCTGCAGACTGCGCTATTGTTGCCCGCCAGTTGGCTGCCATGGGAGCATGTTTTCCAAGTGGAATTCCAAACAGTGTTTTCCTCGGCCGTCTCGCCACCTACCGATACTACAACATGGATCAAGTCACTGGGATGGCATTGACGGAATTCGAGAAGATCGAGAGTCGGGAAAGATCCCAACAGTTTTTATGAACCGGAAAGGTATCATATCGGCCGGCCGCGCCGGCACGCGGCTCCATCCCGTAACCCTGGTCACAAGCAAGCAGCTTGTCCCGGTTTACGACAAGCCTATGATTTATTACCCCCTTACCGTACTGATGCTTGCAGACATTCGGGAAATACTCGTGATCAGCACGCCCAGAGACCTGTCGCTTTTCCGAGCTTTGCTCGGCACGGGTGAAAAATGGGGACTGCAATTTTTCTATGCGGAATAGCCATCTCCCGATGGCTTAGCGCAAGCATTACTCATCGGCGCCCCATTTCCAGGAGATTCCCCATTTGCTCTCATTCTGGGAGACAATATTCTCTATGGCCAAAGTCTCACTCCCCCCAACTGCAGTCTGCCTGTAAAGAAGCAAGCGGCGCAATCCTCATCGCTTACCGCGTCAGCGATCCCTCCGCCTACTGCGTAGTAGTGCTCGATGCCGAAGGGATTCCGCAACGGCTCGAAGAAAAACCGACCGCTTTTCTTTCTCAGTGGGCTGTAACTGGGCTTTATTTTTACGATAACACTGCCGTGGAGCGGGCAAAATCCTTGCGTCCCTCAGCCCGTGGGGAGTTAGAAATAACTGACCTCAACTGCACTTATCTCGAGACTGGCAACCTTTGAGTGGAAAAACTCGGGCAAGGTATCGCTTGGCTCGATAGCGGCACTCATGATTCCCTGCTACAAGCCAGCTTATTTATTCAAACTTTGGAGTAGCGCCAAGGATTAAAAGCGGGAGTTTCCGAGGAAGTCGCCTTCCGAAAAAAGTGGATTTCTCGAGAAGACCTTGCCCGACTGCCTACTCGACTGGGGAAGATTTCTTATGGGCAATTCTTGGCCAATCTCTCAGCTGAGGAAAAAGTTTGAGTTTGTGGTCGGGCCCATGCAACTAATCGCATTTGACTAAACTATGAGCTCCCGAAAATTCGGCTTCCTTCCGAAGATTGGGATGCTCGCCCTGTGATTTCATATATTCTACTTCTTCAGCCTATAAAAAAGAACAGTTTCGGAACTTATGGGCAGTTGACTGGCCCAATCGGTGAGCAGGCAGCCCGCAGCCTTTCACACAATCCTAGAGACATGTTTCAGGAAGCGAATGCTTCAGCAACCAAACAGGTCGTCCTGGAGTTATGAAAAGTTCCACTGAACTTCCTGTTGCTAAACGCACCGAGATAGAATGAGAAGGTAGTTGAGGCCGTGTCAGCGGTTCTCGAAAATAGCTGCCTGTATGAAAACGACAAAACAACCATATCGCAGAGCCGTAATCGGCATCGACCTTGGAGATAAACAACACGCGATTTGCGTCCTCGACAAGAACGCAAATACCCTCCGGGAGTTTTCGATCCCCAACCACTCCAAGCACCTCCAAGCCCTCGCGGGCGAGTATCCCAATGCCAGGATTGCCATGGAGGTTAGAACTCACAGCCCATGGATCAGCAGGCTTTTTACAGCTAGGGGAATGGAAGTCTTTGTCGCCAACGCTCGCAAGCTCCGGGCGATCTACACCAACGAGCGCAAAAGTGACAAAGTCGATGCGCGAATGCTGGCCCGCATCGCACGCATGGACCCCGCGCTTCTCCACCCTGTTCGCCGCGGAACGGAGCAGAACCAAATGGACCTCCTGCCCATCAAACTGCGCGATGCTATGGTGAGTCAGCGGGCCGCCATCATCAGCTCCATCCGCGCTTCTCTCAAAGCTCTGGGGATGCGCCTGCCCTGCACTAGCACGGATTCCTTCGCCCGCCAGGCGCATTCCGGGTTGGCTCAGCGAACGGATCTGCTGGCCTTGATTGAACCTTCTCTTCTAGCGTTGGAATTGCTTTGCGCACGCATCGCCGAGTATGACAAGGCCATTACCAAAACCGCTGCCCAACGCCACCCACAAGCCGGAAAACTCCAAGCCATAGCGGGGATTGGTCCCATCACCTCCTTGAGAGTTGTCCTGACCATCGAAGATCCCTCACGCTTCAAGGATGTGCGCGATGTCGGGGCCTTTTAGGGCTTGGTTCCCCGCCGCGACCAGTCGGGAGATTCGGACAAACAATTGCCCATTAGCAAGGCCGGGGACCGTTACCTCCGAGGGCTCCTGGTGCAGGCCGCGCAGTATTTGCTGGGACATTTCGGACCGGACTGTGACCTGCGCCGCTACGAACTCAAGCTGGCGGCACGCGGCGGCAAAGCAGCTAAGAAAAAAGCCGTCATTGCCGTAGCGCGCAAACGTGCCGTCGTCATGCTCACGCTCTGGCAGAAGCAAAGCGACTATGAGCCTTTGCGCCAAGTGCAGCCAAAAGCCGCCTGAAAGCTCCACACCATTTCCCAGTGAACAACACAATTCGATTTTCCAGGATGACTGCGGGCTCGTTCCGGCACCATGAGTGCGTTAGCGAGATGGCAACATCCTGACCTTCTTTTACAACGATGAAACCGGAATCCCTCTTGCACCGAGACCATCACAGCGTCTCATCACAGAGTGCGTATGGAAGCACGATTCCGTTGTTCCTGCCCCAATCCGAAAAACACCAAACCCAGAAAGTGCGAAATGAATTTCGATTTTTAAGTTGACTACCTTCTCATGGAAGGACGAGTCGAAGAATTGGCCTCTACTCAGAAACGAGCTGAGATTACCATATAGAAAGACTTTACTGACGTTTTTCGTCGCTTTCATACCATTTGCTTACGCTGGGGACGCGAGGCAGAAGAAGCTTTCCGTCAGGGCATTCCCGTGACTGCATAGGAACTAGGTTACACCGTCGAATACTACAAGGGGCAAGTCCCCGAGCGATTCATCAACGACTACCCGCGGAGCAACAATCTCGATGTTCTCGTCCGGAACGGCAAAAACATTGTGGCTCAAGCTAACGCCATGCTGGCGGAGCCGACATTACCAAGTTTCATCACATCGTCCGCATTAAGGGAGTTGCTTCTTCTTGCCACGGACGCAGTTGCACCTCAGGCAAAAAAAGTCGTTGCGGCAACGGCCTAAATGCCCTCCGCAGCATTTTTAAATCCGGCCTACAATCTCGACCAACGACCTCTCCGACCTCAGTCACTCATTCAGCTCTCGGTACTGTTCCCTCGCAGCTCAATGACCATTTTAGTTAATGGTTCGTCAAACTTTATCGCCTTTGACCGCCCGATAGATTCCGATGCATAGTCACTCTCTCAAACGTTGCTTTCCCAGGTGAAGCAAATTGCTTAAAGACATTTGTCTAAAGCCAGGAATGGTATTTTATCGGGGCATGTCTCTTGGCCCGAGCGAATTTAAAGGAGGAGCGTGGGTCGGTTTTTGTGCGTGTTACACAGAGAGTTCTCAGAGCATCCGATCTTTGGTTCTCATCGAGAACCCGCTTTGTTCAAACTGCTCCCGAAGGAGACGAGCTTATCTCGGTGGAAAATGGGAGTGCGGTTTGCACAAGGCTCGACGATTTTTGCTCGATTGGCGAGGCGGCAACCGGTTTTCCTTATGCGGATGCCCCACCGTAGTGCCTTGGGTTACGTGCGTAGGACCGGGAGCCAAACTACGACCCGTCGGCTTACCAGGCACGTAGTCATCGCACGACACGATTTGGATCACCTTGCTGTAGGCTCAGGGGTCTTTCAATGTGTTTCCTTGTTTGACAACCCCATAGGCGTTTGGAGCAACGAAGACTTTCGGCTCTTGGAAGAGCTAGCTGAAGTTACGCCCTTGTCCAAAACCAAGGAATCTCCTAATCTGCTAGCAGAATAAATGGCATCCGCATTCAATTACTTCCACCTCTCATCCCTCGATAGATAATGCAACACAAAATACATCCGACGGCCGTTATTTCATCTGGGGCCAGAATTTCTGATTCTGCCGAAGTTGGTCCCTACTGCGTTATTTATGAAGGTGTGATTCTTGGAGATCATACGAAAATTGCTGAGTATTGTAGCCTTGGAGGTGGCCCTTTACAGGGCAAGGAACCCCTTTCGATTGGTCCAAATTCCGTCATTCGCTCACATTCGGTCATCTATGCGGGGAGTTGTTTTGAGGATCGCCTCGAAACCGGGCACCATGTTATGATCCGCGAAAAGACGACCGTAGGGAAAAACCTTCGCGTTGGAAACTTCAGCGACATTGAGGGCCACTGTGAGATAGGCGATTACTGCCGATTCCATGGCTATACCCATGTCGGTAAAGGCTCCAAAATAGGTAATTTTGTTTGGCTCTTCTCACTGACCACCGCAACGAATGATCCCCTTCCTCCCTCCTTGTCTCCCCTTCCCGTAACTATCGAAGACGGCTGCGTGGTCTGCGTGGGGGTTACCCTTATGCCAGGCACCACCCTGCAACTCGGTTGCTTTATTTCTGCAGGTTCAACAGCCTCCGGAACCATCCCTCCGGGCGCGGTTGTCTCCGGGCCGAATTCTGAAATTGTGAATCATGTGTGCAATCTAATCAGCCCGCAGTCGGGATTGCGCCATCCTTGGATGCGGCATTATGCTTCTGCCTATCCAGCGGAAGCTCATCCTGCTATTGCCGAACTTCTTAAAAGAGTGTCAGAAAACCGATTTTCACTTAAAGTATCCAATGAGTAATCTATACAAAGCAAGCATCGTCGAGCTAATGAACGCAATTCTTCTCAAAAGAGGATTGCAACCAATCCAATCAACCTCCGTGTCTCTCAGGGAAATTGGCTTTCGCAGCTTGGACTTTTCCGAACTTGCTCTGCGAGTAGAACGAAAGCTGGGCCGGGAGCTCAACTTCGATGCGGCTCTAATGCGCAATATCCAAACAGTTGACGATGTTCTTAACTTTTTTGCTCAAGCCGAGTAATCAAAAAATGACTCTGCAGCAAGGCAATCAAGTTTTTCACAGTGGAAGTTGGCGTCCCCTGACTTCGCTAGCGTCAAAAGTAGCCGTCTCGGCAGACACGCTTTCCGCTCCGACTGCTTTTGTTGTCGAGTCTGCTCTCCAAGCCCTCGGTGCGGTCGTTTTCTCGCTGCAACACAAACTTGATTTCTTAATCCTTCCTTTGGCTAGGGCCACAGCTTCGGTGACTCAGCTTCTTTTGGAGAAAGGCTTTGCGATTCTTGCATTGGCCGATGGGTCCATGACCATGCCGAAACTGGCGGGTGAATTTCAACCGGGGCGCATTTCGCTGCTCACATCGGGAACAACCGGCCTGCCGAAAATTATCTCGCACTCATGGAAATCGCTGAACACCGTTCCTGAGAATTCGGCAGTTGTTAAGCGAAAATGGCTTCTTCCTTACCAAGTCGGAACCTATGCTTGGTTTCAGATCGTTTGCCAGGCCCTTTTCCAGCCCTGCCAGCACTTGGTTCCGTGCGAAACATTGGATTTCGAGGAGATTTTTAAGCTTGCCTCCACTACCAAAGTAAACGCCATCTCAGCCACTCCCACATTTTGGAAAATGGCCGCGCTCAGCGTGCCAGAGGTCTTGCTTCGATCAGTGGAGCTCGACTTCATCACCCTCGGCGGGGAGATTGTGGATCAGGCGATTCTCGATCAACTCGCGAGTATCTATCCGCAGGCTAAAATCACTCACATTTACGCCTCCACAGAAGCCGGTGCCTGCATCGTTGTCAAAGATGGCATGGCCGGATTTCCGGTTGAGCTTCTGGATCCCTCAGAACCCGGAAAACCTCAGCTCCGTGTCGTCAACTCGCAACTCCAAGTTCTCTCCCCGTTTGCGTGTCAAATTTCCTCCGGCAATCCTGATCGATGGATCGATACCGGGGATTTAGTAGAGGTTCGTGGTGAGCGTGCTTATTTTGTCGGACGTTCCAATCTGGCCCTTATCAATGTGGGAGGAAACAAGGCTTACCCAGCGGATATCGAGGCGGTGCTCCTCTCCCACCCAGCGATTGCGTGGTGCAGGGTTCGCGGCACCCGATCCCCGCTTGTCGGCTATTTGCCAGAAGCCGATTTGGTTCTAAAGAAATCAGACACAGCCAAATCGGTTTCCGAAGCGGAGCTCACCCAATTCTGCGAAGGCAAACTGCCGGAATATGCCATCCCGAGATTTTGGAACTTCCTTGATGCCATTCCCGCCTCTGATTCTCTCAAATCGCAAATTTTATGAAATCCAAGGGTATTTTAGTGAGTGGAGGGTCCAAAGGTCTCGGTCTTCATATCGTCGAACACCTGCTGGAGGAGGGGCAAACTGTCTCGACATTTGCCCGGCGCAAGACGCCCGCTACCGAGGAGCTTGCCGGCAAATTTTCGGGCCGCTTCGAGTTTATCGAAGCGGATGCAACCTGTATCGAGCCCATTCAAAACCTGGCAGATCGCCTGGAAGAGAAGGCTGGTGGAATTCATGGCCTCGTCAATAACGCCGCAATCGGGCAGGACCATCTCCTCGTTCACACAGATCCAGCAATTATCCAGCAAATCCTTGCTATCAACATTCAGGCACCTATTTTGCTAACACGAGTCGTCCTTAAGAAGATGTTGCTGCAAGAGGCAGGAGGAAGGATCGTGAACATCAGCTCGATCTGTGGCCAAAAGGGATTCGCCGGCTTGACAGTCTATTCCGCTACCAAAGGAGCTATGGATGCGTTTACCCGCTCGCTCGCCCAAGAAGTCAGCTCCCGGGGCGTTTTAGTCAACTCCATAGCACCCGGATTCTTTGAATCTGAAATGTCAGCGGTCCTCTCGCAGGACCAACTTGCGACCATCAAGCGCAGAACCCCCACCCGCACGCTCACCCAAGACTTTCAAATTCTCCCCATCTTGGACATGCTTCTTTTCTCCGACATCAACATCACCGGCCAAACTATCGCCATTGACGGAGGTGCCTCCATCTGACCCCGCCCACTCCTCACTCCAAATTTCTCAATCCTCAATCCTCAATCCTTTATCCTCCCTCCTTCTTCCATGCCCATTTCCGACTGTAAAATTCTCGATCTTCCGAAAATCACCGACCCGAGAGGAAATCTGACGTTTATCGAGCAAAACCGGCATGTGCCTTTTGAGATTAAACGTATCTACTACACTTACGATGTTCCTGGCGGATCTGATCGGGGAGCCCATGCTCATAAAAATCTCCACCAGCTCATTGTTGCCATGTCCGGCAGCTTCGACGTGGTGCTGGATGACGGACTTGAGACCAAGCGCTTTCACCTCAACCGCTCCTACTTCGGCCTTTATGTTTGCCCGATGATGTGGCGCATCATCGACAACTACTCTTCCGGCTCCGTCTGCCTTGTCCTCGCCTCTGAGTTGTATGATGAAGCGGATTATATCCGGGACTACGAAGAGTTTCTCAGCGCGGTCCGCGCCTCGAAAGAAGGCGGCAGCCCAAAATAGATTAGCCGCAAAAAGTCGCAAAATGCACAAAAATAACTTCAGTGGCACCATTTTCGAGCTCTGTGACTTGGTTCGTGAAACAGCCTTCTGCCTTCACCGATATTTGCGGCATGGACACCTTGAGAAAGTTTATGAGAATGGACTCGCCCATCGGCTTAGGAAGCAAGGTCTCCAGGTGAGCCAGCAGTGCCCTTTGCAGGTTTTGGATGAAGACAACACCGTTCTTGGTGATTATTTCGCCGATCTTTTTATCGAGGAGAGTCTCCTTGTCGAACTCAAGGCAGTGCGCGCTCTGGCCCCGGAACATACCGCACAAATTCTTGGTTATCTCCGATGCTCACGGATAGAGCATGGCCTGCTCATCAACTTTGGTTCACCGAAAATTGAACTCAAAAAATATGCTTTATCTCAACTGTAACTCCTCCTTTGCGTCTCCTGCGCCTTTTTGCGGCCAAAAAATTAGTAGCCGCCAAGAAGCACAAAATTCTCAAAATTTTAGTCTCTTAACTTCCGTTCCTCATCTCTCCAACCCTTCTGCGCCTTTTGCGCCTTTTTGCGGCTAAAAAATATGAAAGTACCATTTTTGGAACTCAAGCCCGGCTACATCGAACTCAAAGACGAATTCGATGCGGCCTATCACCGCGTGATGGATAGCGGATGGGTCCTGCTCGGCAAGGAACTCGAAGCCTTTGAAGAAGAATTTGCCGCTTTCAGCGAAACGAAATACTGCGTGGGTGTGGCCAATGGATTGGATGCGTTGCACCTCATCCTCCGAGCCTGGGATATCGGTCCGGGAGACGAAGTCATTGTTCCCTCGAATACCTACATTGCGAGCTGGCTGGCAATTTCCTACGCCGGGGCGACACCAGTTCCCGTCGAGCCGGATTTGGTGACCTACAACATTGACCCGGCCCGGATCGAAGAAGCCATCACTCCACGCACGAAAGCCATCATGCCGGTGCATTTGTATGGCCAGCCTGCCGATATGGACCCAATCATGGCCATTGCCGAGAAGCACGGTCTGCGCGTTTTAGAAGACAATGCCCAGGCCCAAGGTGCCCGCTACAAAGGCCGGCTCACCGGCGGACTCGCTCATGCAGCCGGAACCAGTTTTTATCCTGGGAAAAACCTTGGTGCATTCGGTGATGCCGGCGGTGTAACCACCAATGATCCCGAACTCGCTGAGAAAGTCCGAACGCTCCGCAACTACGGATCGAAGGTGAAATATTACCACGACATCCAGGGCATCAATTCCCGCATGGACGAACTCCAGGCTGCTTTCCTCCGCGTCAAACTCCGCCACCTCAACACCTGGAACGCCCGCCGCGCAAGCCTCGCGACCGCCTATCAATCCGCCTTGGCGGAATATTCATCTCAGCTTTTCAGCATTTCAGGTTTTCAGCTTCTACCGACTGTGCCCGAATGGGCCAGTCCCGTCTGGCATCTCTTCGTCATCCGTCATCCACAACGCGATGCCCTACAAAAGCACTTGGCCGAGCACGGCATCGGCACACAGATTCACTACCCGATCCCACCGCACCTTAGCGGTGCTTACTCAACGAAAAAGATGAAAGATTCCACCCCATCTTCCATCTCCCGTGTGCCATCTCCGCCGCACACCAGCTCCTCCCTGAATTCTTCATCCTCCATCCTTTCCCTTCCCCTCGCCGAGCGATTGGCCAGCGAAGTCTTGAGCCTACCCATAGGCCCTCATGTTCCAGACGATGCTCCCATGCTTGTGCGCCAGGCTCTGGACTCCTTTTTGTAGATCGGCAGGCTGAAACCCCCTCAGTCTGCGAATATGAAACCGATGGCCCTTACGCCATAACTGCCTGAAAATATCACCTATGGATACTGACATCAAAATAAATGAAGAGCTGATGCTGGACCCTCTATTTCCGGTTCATCGTATTGCCGACAGGCCTCTCCCGTATATGAAAATGCTAGCACAGACATTCCGCCTGGGCGCATCATTCTCTTCGGGTCTTATGCCTACGGGCAACCCGATGAAGAAAGCGATGTGGATTTGTTGGTGGTGAAAAATTGCCCGATACTTCCACCAAAGAGGCTACGGTTATGCGCTGAGCGCTGCGTCCCATTCGCCACACAGGAGCGAATCTCCCGCTCGATCTGCTTGTTCGCGATCCAGATGATCTGAAAAGTCGGCTATCTGGTGGAGCTTATTTTCACACATATATTGTCCAGAACGGCTTTGCCCTCCATAAAAACTAACGAGAACAACCCGCTTGATTGGCTCCGGGCCCGGGAGACCCGAATGCACTCTGCTGCCTATTTACTGCAATTCTAAGGAGCCTCCGAGTCCTTCATCAAGCTTTTGCAGGAGGCGGTCGAACGCTACTTAGAGGGTTACCTTGTTTCGCGTGGATGGAAGCTTAAAAAGACCCATAATTGGGGGGCTCTCCTAGCGGAAGCGACCCAACATGATGTCAGATTCACTTCCTTCGGTGATTTCGCCGATTCGCTCACCGATCTTCATTTATGGGCATAGCGTTACCCCGGCGGAGATCAGACAGAACTCGGCGATGATGTTCAAGACCTTCCCCAGCAAGCGGGAAAACTCGTCGCCTTAATCGAAACCGAGACGAAATT
>CALDSX010000106.1 GCA_937924445.1 uncultured Chthoniobacterales bacterium | reverse complement strand
CTGCTTCTGTGGTTCTCTATCGCTTTCGAGGCTCATGTGGTTCATTCATCATTACGGCCTGGCAGTTCAGTTCCTTGGTTGCTCCCCACCCCGCTTCACAGCGACGCAGTTACCAAGGCTTTCGAGGGCGAACAGCCAATTCCCCCCGGTGGGACTTACACCCACGTTGGCACCGGTTTCACCGGCGCACGCGAGGCTGACGATGTGCCAGTCCGGGGTTCGCAACGGGTGGATGTAAGGTTTGAACGGATCATCAAGGACGAGTCGCCCGGCCTCGGCGGAACCCTCTGAGAAGATGGCAAGATTCTTTTCTAGAAAAACGTTAATCGGCTCTGGATCTCCTTCTGGATCTCCTGTGTTGTGCCCGTCTCGATGGCTCTCCCGATGGCATCGATGGTGGCGATCGTGTTGAGATTTCGGTGCAGGGAATTTTCGCCTGCCTTTCTTGAGCGGACGCATTCCGCGCAAGCAAGAATCTGCGTAGTGAACGATGACGGGGGCGGATCGGGAAACTCGCGGGCGACTCGTTCGGCGACCCGCTCGAAGCCAGAATACATCATCCCCCATTGCGGAGATGGCTGCCCCCCATTTGTTGAGATGTAATATTCCCCGGCATACCCGCCGCCGATCTTCTCCATGTGTTGGGCAAGAGTGCCACGCGTGCCTAAAAGCAGCGAGCGCTGAGAATAAGGGGTGCGAGCTACGGTGTAGGACCAATTCAGCGTGCCGAGCATTCCTCGGCGGGTCTTGAGGAGCGCGACGCAGGTGCTCTCTGCGCCGTTTTTCATCGGAGGATCGGTGCGCCCCAACGCCGTGACCTCGACAAAATCATCTTCGAACCAATAACGCAATAGGTCGAGGAAGTGGATAGCCACGAAAATCACGATACCCCCACCGGCCGTCCGCAGGTCCAGAATCCAAGGATCGGTCTTGCCAGAGACATAGCCCTAGATGTTCTGATAAATATCCAAGTTGAATAGTCGGGGCTCTCCAAAGTCGTCTCCCCCGAGCCAACGCTTGATCCAATTTTCTGTGGTGCCAAATCGCTGCATCTGCCCAGCCTGAACGAACGCGCCCGGCCGTCTCTCGAGTTCGATAAGTTCGCGAACCTCCGCCAGGGAGCAGGCGACCGGCGTCTCTATCAACGCACAAAGCCCTCGTTCGAGGGCCATTCTTGCCTGCACAAAAAGCAGGAAGTGCGGGGACGTAATGAGCACTGCGTCCAGTTGCCCTGCG
Organism: uncultured Chthoniobacterales bacterium; assembly: GCA_937924445.1. GTDB lineage: Bacteria > Verrucomicrobiota > Verrucomicrobiia > Chthoniobacterales > CALDSX01 > CALDSX01. The sequence goes on along the minus strand of CALDSX010000106.1, from coordinate 24,677 downwards.
AGACTGTCGAGCATCGCCTCGGGAGATGCGAAGGCGCGCGCAGAGAATTTTTCGGCAAAGGAGCGAGCGTTTTCAATGAGGGGGTCAGCAACGCCTGCAACGAACAAGGCGTCAGGGTGTTCTTCGAGTGCCGGAAGGTATGCGTTGAGAATGCCACCAGCACCAATGATTCCGAGTCGGATTGGTTGTTTCATGCAGCACAATTTTAAACAGCGCGGACATGCAACACTTCCAAATCTTCATTGAAAATGTTTAACAAATTCGGATTGTCCGCAGACGGAATTTTATCACCCAAACGACATCATCGGCGGGTTTGGCTGGAGCAGCCGCGAATATACTTCCCCTTTGATTGAGGTCGGGGAGCAATGGGTGCCCCGCGATCAGCGCATTGGCGAGCACCGCAATTCGGGATGGGAGATTTACTATCAGGCGAAGGGCTGCTCCGAATGGCAGGCAGGACGAAAACGAATATTCATTAAAACAGGCGGATTTTATCTCATGCCGCCCGGCCTCACTCACCGTTTGCTCGGCTTCGCGGACGAATAGACGCACTTTTTCTTCGCGGTGATCGCCGAAGGCGCGGCAGCGAAGTTCTCCTCTGCATGGCCGCCGGGCTGTAGCTGCGGGAAAAGCGCAGGCGACCTGGAGATTCCATTCCGCGGGCTGATGCGCGAGCTGATGAGCGAGCGGGAAGATCGCCAACAAGGGCTCGAGTGCTAAACGGCAGCGCTCTGCCTCGAAGTGACCCGACTCGTGGTGGGTGGGGAGCGTCGCCCGTCCCTTGCCGGGCAGCACCCTGCCGCCGTTCGTGCAGCCACTTTCATCGAACAACACCTAGAGCGGAATTGGCGGCTGGAGGAACTGGCCGCGCTTTGCGGTATTTCCAAAGCGCATCTGCTGGTCGTGTTTCGCTCGGTGACAGGATGCACGCCGCGACAATTCTTACTTGGGCGGCGACTCGAGGTTGCCGACGAATTGCTTCGAAATACCCGGCGTCCGATCACGCAGATTGCGATCGATCTGGGCTTCTCGTCGAGCCAACATTTTGCCACGACATATCTCAAGTGGCGTGGCTTGTGGCCTGGCAAGACACGGGCGATGGCGGACCGTTTGCGAAGCGGGCTCCAGCGCCGCGCCGCACGAGTTCGTAAAGATCGATGATATCCGCTGGTCGCATACGCACAGACCGGTTGGCATCCCGAAGTTTCGCTCCTCCTGCGTTCCGTGAATGTCAAGTTTCTTCAGATGGGGGTGTGACAATCTTTTGGCACCAGTTGCGACACCTCCAGCCCCCGCGAGGTTGAGCTAACTGCTTGCCGATTATTTCGGAGGGGACAATGGAATTTCCCGTTGCCTTTTCGGTGCCGAAAAGAGGTGTTTTGTGTGTTTTTTTCGTCTTTGACCTTACCTCCGTTTTGACGAAAAGAGACTGCCCCTCTTATTTATAAAGAGGCCGCGGGTTTGTTGGCTCTTGAGGGTGGCGACCCATACGGGATTCGAACCCGTGTTACCGCCGTGAAAGGGCGGTGTCCTGACCGCTGGACGAATGGGTCATAAATTTCTGACTGTTGAGCGTGCTTGGGTGAGCACTTTGCCAACCTCACGAGGTCGACGATGCCGGTTTTTTGTAAGTTGCTCAAATTCTCGAAGAAATCCCTCAACGCAAGCGAAATTTTTAAAAAAGGAATTTGCTAATCTGGTATTTCGGAATTTATGTCCTTATTTTTAACTCGTGCTATGCGGCTCATTTCCGTGACGGTGCCAATCCACAACGAACTGGAGAATCTGACGATTCTCTACGAAGGCGTTCGCACGGCGCTTGATGATTTGGGCTTGCAATGGGAACTCATCCTTGTGGATGACGGGAGCACAGACGGTAGCACTCAGAAGATTGAAGAACTTGCCGCACAAGATTCACGGATCAAGGCTGTGATTTTGCGCCGGAATTCTGGACAGACAGCAGCAATGATGGCCGGATTTGACCATGCGTCTGGAGACGTCATTGTCCCGATGGACGGGGATTTGCAGAACGATCCGGCAGATATTGGTCGAATGTTGACTCGTTTGGATGAGGGTTACGACGTCGTGTCAGGGTGGCGGAAGGATCGCCAGGACAACTTTGTTAAAAGAAACCTTCCAAGCATCCTTGCCAACCGCCTCATTTCTTTCGTATCCGGTGTGCGCCTCCACGATTTTGGATGTTCCCTCAAAGCCTACCGCAGGGATGTCATTAAAGGGGTTCGCCTCTATGGGGAGATGCATCGCTTTCTGCCAATTTATTCAAGCTGGCACGGAGCAAAAATCACCGAGGAAGTGGTCCGGCATCATGCCCGACGCCATGGAAAATCGAAATACGGTCTGGAAAGAGTCATTAAAGTCTTGCTCGACCTCTTGGTGGTGAAGTTTTTAGAGCGACACATGCAGAAGCCGATGTATATTTTTGGTGGTTTTGGCGTAGGTTTCCTCAGCCTGAGCTTTGCATGTGGGCTCTACGCGCTCTATTTGAAAGTCTTCTGCAATGTGCCTTTCATTACGACACCTGTGCCAATGCTCACAGCAACATCCTTTATGATCGGAACGGTGTGTATTTTGATGGGGTTGCTTGCGGAAATCACCACGCGAACCTTCTACGAAAGCCAGGGCAAGCCAGTTTATCTTGTGCGAAAGAAAATTAATTTCGGCGAGTCGTCGGAAAAAGGCGATTTCAAGGCGTAAACAACCATGTGCGGGATTGCGGGATTCACAGGGGAAGCCCCAACGGGAGCAATCGAGGCCATGTGCCGTCGGATTGCCCACCGGGGGCCTGATGCACGGGGCATCGTTCGCAAAGATCATGTCACACTCGGCCATACCCGTCTCTCGATTGTTGATCTCGAAACAGGGAGGCAGCCGATGGAGACTATTGACGGGCACCTTGCAGTGGTGTTCAACGGGGAGATTTACAACCATGCAGAGTTGAGGCGTAAGCTTGAATCCCGAGGTCACCGTTTTTTAACTGACCACTCCGATACAGAGGTTCTACTCCATGGATACCGGGAGTGGGGATCTCAGATGCCATCCCATCTCAATGGCATGTGGGCGTTTGCTCTACATGATCGCACTAGAAAACGGCTTTTTCTAAGCCGTGATCGGTTCGGGAAAAAACCGCTTTATTATTCCACAAAACCTGGTGGGTTTTTGTTCGCATCGGAACTGAAAGCTCTCCTCGCACACCCCTCTGCTCCTACCGCCATTAGTCCTCTGCACGCCGCCAAACTCTTTGCCTACAATTTCATACCCGGACCGGGCACCATAATAACGGGAGTTCACAAACTGCCGGGCGGTTATTCTCTCGAATATGACATTACTTCTGGACGATTAGAGTGCTCAAGGTATTGGGAATTTCTGCCATGCGGTCATGTCCAAGAGGTAACCAAATCGAACCAAGAAGAGTTCTGCGCGCAACTCATAAGTCTCCTGGATGCCGCAGTGAAGCGTCGCCTGATGGCTGATGTGCCTCTCGGCATCTTCCTTTCAGGCGGAATTGATTCCTCCCTAATCGCGGCGCTTGCGGCACGACATGTAACACAGATGCACACCTTCAGTGTGGGATTCAATGAACCGAGTTTTGACGAAAGCCGCTACGCCCGTTTGATGGCTGCTTATCTCAGCAGTCGGCATCATGAAGAAATGCTTGACCTGGAGACAGCCAGAAAGCTTTTGCCACATATCCTTGGGGCGTTGGATGAACCAAACGCCGATGCTTCCATTCTTCCGACGGCACTTCTGGCACGCTTTGCAAGCGCATCCGTTAAGGTGGCACTGGGCGGAGACGGCGGGGATGAACTTTTTGCGGGGTACGACCCGTTTAAAGCGTTGAGGTCTGCAGTTTTGTATGAACGATTTGTGCCGGAGCCCGTGCACCGTGGCCTACGTAGTGCGGCGACATGGCTCCCTGTCTCTGATGCAAATATAAGTTTCGATTTCAAGATCAACCGGACTCTTCGTGGTCTTTCACACCCCGCTGAATATCGTCTGCCAGTTTGGATGGGACCACTTGATCCTACGGAGATCGAGAGGCTCATGGAAACCAAGATAGATGCGATGGATTTGTACAGCGAGGCGGTTCGAATTGAGCGAAGGTTCGCTAATCTTGATCCGGTCACAAGAGCCTCCCACTTCTTCGCACGATTATACATGCAAGACTCTGTTCTTTCGAAGGTTGACAGGGCCACGATGATGCACGGCCTGGAAGCTCGCGCCCCTTTCCTTGACGTCACTTTCGCGGAATTTGCGGCGACCATCCCCTCCTCAATGAAGCTACATGGAAAAACAACTAAGTATATTCTGAAACAGGCCGCTCGAAAGCTCTTGCCGGCTGAGATCGTTAATCGCCCCAAAAAAGGTTTTGGAATGCCGGTGGCTAAATGGACAGCATCTGAGGACTTTTGCCCACAAGAAATTCCGGGATTATCCTTCAACGTAAAGTGGGCTCGGCAACTTTGGGAAAAGCATCGCTTAAAGAAAGCCAACTATGGTATGTTTCTATGGGCTTACCGTGTGCTGACAGAATGGGCAAAATCAGTTTCAAAGAATTGCGGCTAAGCCTCAGCGAGTGCCCTTTCCAAGTAGTTATGGATTCTTTTGAGCCGTTCGACCGTGTTGGGTTCTTCGAGTAAAATAAGCCGTTCAAGTGGATCTGCCACAATTGCACCAGCCAACAAATCTGCGACGGCATCAGTGTCATCGAGGGATCGAACGCACTCATTGATTTGTGGTGTGATGGGTAGCTCTCGTCGGCAGGCCTCTGCGATGAGATCAACAATCTGGTCCTTCAATGTCCCAGCAAAAGGCGACTTACTTTCGCAGGTGGCGATTTTCTCGACACCAACGACCGGATAAGCTCCATCCAATTTTAAGGAAGTGAATCGTAGCCGAGCGACTCCTTGGAGAATGAGGTTAGCCGTGTCGTCGGCATTCCTAACGCAAGCGCGGACGACACCAACACCCCCTACCGGGTGAAGATCACTCAAACGGGCAGGCTGGCCATCGGGTTCTCGCGGCATTGCGATGCAAAACAGACGATCATTTTCGAGCGCCGCGTTGAGCATCCGACGATAGCGCGGCTCGAAAATGTAAAGTGGAACCAGCGAGTGGGGAAAGAGCGCAATCCCAGGGAGTAGCATCGCTGGAAGAGTTAGTGGGAGAGAATTCTTCAGTGCGTTATCAAACGGCATACCTCAGATGTTACGCCACCGAACTCTGTCGGTATGCAGGAATTACCCGCTATCCCGGAGAGAGAATGATAATGTCGTCAGGGTGAAGCCGACAAAAAACACGCTCACCAGCTGACAAATCAGACTCTTCCCGCGTGTCATTTGCCGTCAAGGCACTAAGCTCAAGCCCCCCTTCAGTGCGGATGATCAACTCATCTGTCGCACCTTTGAAAATTTCGCTTTCGATGACAGCCGGAAAAACATTCTCACCCGAAGGTTGCGAACGAGAGAGCATAATTTTCTCTGGGCGCAGAGAAATGAGTACCTTTCCAGACAAAGCGTTTTGGTTGCCGCTAATACGGAGCATCAGCCCCCCTTCTGCCCGACAAATAAGGCGGTCCTGTTCCCCTCCGAGGATTTCGGCCTCGACGATGTTGGTGTCGCCGATAAATGATGCGACAAATTTTGTTGCTGGGCGGTGATAGATTTCCCAGCTTGTGCCGATTTGCTCAACGCGCCCCTTGTTGAGGACTGCGATACGGTCCGACATTGTCAGCGCCTCTTCCTGATCGTGCGTGACGAAAACGAACGTGATACCGAGCTTTTTCTGCAGCCGTTTTAGTTCGATCTGCATCTGATGGCGTAGCTTCGCATCGAGAGCCGACAGAGGCTCATCGAGAAGCAACACCTTTGGGCGGCAGACAATCGCACGCGCAAGAGCCACGCGCTGACGCTGGCCGCCCGAGAGCTGTGCGGGTTTGCGCCGCTCAAAACCGTCGAGCGATGTGATCTCAAGCGCCTGCCCCACACGCTCCCGAATCTCCGCAGGAGCGGTTTTCTTCATTTTCAAACCAAAAGCAATGTTCTCATAAACATCAAGGTGTGGAAAAAGAGCATAGCTTTGGAAAACCTGGTTAACGTCTCGAAGATAAGGAGGCGTGTCGGTCACATCCACACCATCGAGAAAAACTCGCCCCATCGTAGGCCGCTCAAACCCGCTGATCAGACGGAGACAGGTAGTCTTTCCGCAGCCGGATGGTCCAAGAAACGTCATAAACTCTCCTGCATGAATCTGAATGTTTACATTTTCAACGGCTACAAAACTACCAAATCGCTTTGTTGCCTTAGCTACTTCTACCATCGGCCTTTCCATCGAGGATATTCCTTTCTGCTGGGTTAAAAAAGTGTTGGGTGCTATGCGGCAATTCTCCCGCTGAATTGCGACGGGCCATCACACTCTCAAGATATGTCATCACTCGGCGACCGGTGACTGATCTCTTGCTCAGCTTCAGTGTTTGACGCCAGATCGCCGGATGTTCATAGTCCGGTGGATGGATGCTGATGCGTAAGACGGAATCTTTGCGATGCGCGTGTGAGAGGACGTGGTTGAATATTCTACTCGCATACCGGCGCCACAAAGCGCGCGTGCTGTAAACAAGAGTGGAGGCCGAGATCTCGCTGCCGGTTATAAAATCAATGATGCGGTCATACAAAACTGTGTATTGAAAGCCCGTTGCACGACAGGCGCTTCGTCCCCCTTCACTAAGTAGCCATGCGGGCGCAATAAACCCAGACGCCGAGAGCCCCATATCACGCAAAATTTGACTTCCTTGTTTCAAGCACTGCTCCGCCTCAAACTCGCTGAGATCATAAAATTCACCCTCATCAGATGTATAAAAACGAGTGATAATTCGATCTCGCAAACTCTCATGGTTGTGACGTTGACGGTGGTGCGTGTAACCGTGCAAGATAATTTCGTGCCCCTGCTCGGCGAGGGAGTAAAGCCATACAGAGACTTCACCGACAGCGCTGATGGGTCCACGACGATGATAATTGGGAATGACGAGGAGTGACGTTTTTCTGATTCCAGCCTGCTCCAGATCGCGCAAGATGGCCTTGACTGTCTGGACATTGTGCTGCGTCACGTCGTGGATCGAAACAATAAGTTGCGCAGAAATTCCAAAGTCAGACATGGCAGGCGGATTCAGAGTTTACATGTAAGCGCGACCATAGTGTCACCGTTTCAATACGCAACGCAACACGAGCATGACTAAGGTCGAAGCAATCAGCACAAGGCAAATGATGGGGAAAATTTCCCCATGTCGCGAGTAAAAAGTGAGGGAGGTCCCTGGTTTTGGCACGAGCACTTCCCCCAAAAGATAGCCCCTAACGAAAGTGGACCCCTCCGGAGATTCCAGACGACGCACCCGTCCAGAGGTGTCGATAAAACAAGTGACTCCGGTATTGGCGGCGCGCACCAGAGGACGCCTGTTCTCAATCGAGCGATAGCGGGCAGCTGCAAGGTGTTGCCGCGATGCAGGCGATTCAAGAAACCATGCGTCGTTGGTGACATTAATTAAAAGGTTTGCTCCCCGCAGGACAAAGCGTCTCGTCAAATCCCCGAGCGTGTCCTCAAAGCAGATCAAGGGTCCGATCTTTACACCCTCAATTCCCGGGTCAAAAATTGTCCATCTTTTGCCGGCCGTGAAATCTCCGGGTATAAGCAGACCTACGGCCGCAGCCACCGGCGGCAGGATGCGCTCGAAAGCTTTGCGGAACGGGAAAAATTCCCCGAAAGGCACGAGGTGGATTTTGTGATGAATCTGCCAATCGCCGCCCGCAGCGTCGCGCAATGCGACGGCGTTATAATCACCATCTGGGTCGCCATCAAGAGTCCCGTGCATGAGTGCGAATCCACCCCCTTCCATCAGCCCCTCAATGAATTCGCGTGTGTCCCAGTGCAGCAAAATACCACCCGGTACGGAAGCCTCAGGCCACACGATTAAGTCAGGATTACCGGCTGCAGCGGTTACTGTCAAATCGCGGTGTATAGCGAGTAAGTCCGGTATGAAACTTTTGTCGCGTTGCCGGGCCAAAGGGATATTGGTCTGGATTGCTGCTACTTTTATCTTTTTGAAATTGGCCTCCGCCGGTGCTTCCTGTAACCGACTTATTCCAAATAAAAAAATAGCGACGATTCCGGCCATTGTGAGGGTAAAATCAAAATGCGCCCGCACCTTCCCTCGCAAGATCTCCTCCCAAAAACGTCGGACGGTTGCAAGAAAGATCGCGTTTACAAATACAACCATGAAGGATACTCCCAGTGACCCTGTTACTTCTGCGATTTGAATCATCGGAAGATTATTGTGCAATGCAATCGCCGCACTATTCCAGCCAAATCCCGTAAGAAGAATCGACCGCAGGTATTCGAAAGCCACCCACGCCGCAGCGACAACACCCGCAGCTGTCAGATTGTGCCGCGAAAAGAGGTAGGGATGGGCAGAGAGTCTCCTAGGGTTGAAACAAGCCACAAACCATCCCCAACCCCACGGGTAGAGTGCAAGATAACAACACACAAGTATCCAGCCAACAATGCTAACGGTTGAAATCCAATTGAAGGAAACAAGAAAAAAAACGAGGCCAAAAAGATAACCTGGGGTAGGAGGTAGCCGCCGACAGAACTTCCAAATAAACCCAATAAATCCAAGCGCTAGTCTGCCGCCCCCCCCACCGCTTGAATGGCCACCAATTATGGTCGCATTCCTTCTCTCCTCTTCACTCGGCCATAACCAAAGTGCTGCAAGAACGGGGACAAACGCGACCCAAACCAGCCATTCGCAATCCCACGGCGGCATCGTGAGCGCAAGCAACATCCCTGATAACGCTCCAGCGCCCCATCGCAACACCAAGGAGCCTGGATGCGATAGGTGCTGCTGTTTCGGAGCCCGTTCCCACTCCGCACCTTTACCGTTAGGACTCACTTTTTTGCGGACCAGTTTGAAGGCTTTTCATCCTATCCCCGCCGCCGTCGGCGACCGGCGTTTTCTTTGCGATGTGTTCTTCCGAGCACTGTGTCTCGCAGTTCTTTGGCGTAGGCGGTATTAACGCGAAATGTTTGTTCCTCAACTTCCTTGATTTCCTTAAAATTCTCCTGTTCAGCAAGGATATAACCCATGACCAAGAGTCCTTTGAGTGTGTCAATCAACTCCGCCTCTTCCATAGAGGAGAGGGCTTTGACGAGGTTTGCACCGGATGTGGTTGTTCCTGTCAAACCGATAGTCTTCAAAACGGTGATTTCAGCACCGCTGAGCACGATTTCTCTCATTTGTTCAAAGTCCTATTGGGGGCGTTGTATAATGTTTGAGGTGGGGTCGTTGTTTTTCCCTTCTCGGAAAACAGAGGGGGGATTTGGGTTTATCAGCTCGAAGCCTTCAAGAATAAATTCGGGATAAAATCCGTTGCTAGACGGATCGTAGAGAGCGCCCCCTGAGAAGCGTCCGCGCAGATGATACTCTGCACCATCATCCCGGCCGAGTTTGCCGTCGCGATCGGGAGCAAGCAGGCGATTTTCGTTGAGCATGACCAGCTTTGCCGTGCTCCAGGGTGCGCGAGGGCGTTTGATATAGCCCCAGAACTTGTAGGCATCTTTAAAGTAACGTCGCCCGACCCAATAGTCGCCCGGAGGCTCGGCAGCAACAGTCGCTTCGATTTCTGCCCGGAAAGGGTTCGGCCCACCGATAGCACTGACGGGGCTCTCCCCAAGATAGCGTGTGGACGCGTCAGGGGGCGAGACACAGCCAACAAGAACCAGCGCCCCGGTCAGCGGCACAAAGGATGCCAAAACACCAAAAGCGGTTTGTTTCAAGAGATGAATTAAAGGCATTACGACAGCTCAGGGCAAATGCAGGCCGGTCTTTTCAAGCGCAGGGCGCAGCCATTCACGAATTTCGAGTTCGTCTGCAGGAAGAGGCGTGCCGAGATCAAACAACCACCAGTTCTCGGTATGCTCGACAGCCTCTCCGGGTTCGAGTTCGACGAACTCGCCCAGTGTTTCAATCTCCAACATTTGGTTGTTGGTGTAGATCTCAAAATTGGAGCCTTCGTCTGTATATTCAGCTTCGGGATTGTATGGGACTGATTTTACAAATAACGTCGAACCTAATGCGCAACAGACCCAGCCAGTTTGGAGGTTAAGCCCCAGCTTAAATGGTTTAGGATGATCTGCCTGACGCACCCTCCAATATCGCGTTCCAGGTTGAAATCGGGCGTCAGAAAGCGAACTGAAAGGCCAGAGGATCACTCTTCGATTTGGCAGCAAATCGAGCGCATGCTCACCAGGCAAAAGCTGGGGGATGATCAATTGAGCCCCTGGTTTCATGACGCTCAAAGCCCATGGAGCGGCAGCCGCCGGCTCGTCGCCGTCATTCACAAGACGGTGGTCCACCCGAATACGCGGGCTATTAGACGCGATCCTCACGATCATCTCTTTTCGGAAGGGATTGTCCTGAGTGGCCGGATTTACCAAAAGGATACCGTGGTCGCCAACAGGTTCATGCGGCACCTCCTCGTTGTCTGGCGTGTAGGTCAGCGGGATCTGCTCGGGTGCGACCCAAAGCCGGTGTCCGCCACGGATCATCCATTCCCTCTCACCACTTGCACCGGCTTGGTCTTCAAACTCCATGAAAACATTTTCAGCATTATCCTTTGCTAGCTTATAGGAAATTATCCTCGGGCCAATATCAGCCACAATTATCAATTCCACACTGTCATTGCCGAGAGCTACGCATCTTTGCCAGCCTTTGTAGGTGATGTATTCCATTTTACGTTGGGTTTTTCGTTAAAAGGTTAATGGAGTTAAGTTCGTCCACGTGTTTTTCAATTCGGAAACAAATGTGAAAAAACCAAGTTAATCCGATACGTTGAAAAGTTCGAGCAAAAACGATCTCGTAAAAAGATAAAATCCAAAAGCCATTGAGAACTACTGCCAGTTAAAAATTCGCTTGCAAAATGTGTCAATTTGGATTTCATGTCTTTTTCTCAAATGAAAGCCGATATTCACCCTCACTACGTTGACTGCATCATTCGTTGCGCCTGCGGAGCGACGTATCATACCCGCTCCACCCGGTCATCCATTGACATCGGCATCTGTTCGGCTTGCCATCCTTTTTTCACGGGTGAACAAAAATTCGTTGATACCGCAGGGCGCGTTGAGAAGTTCTCTCGTCGCTATGGTGCCACGCGACTTGCCGGCACAGCGACCCCCAAACCGCCAAAGCCTCTTAAATCTGGCAAGCCCACAAAGGCAGTAAAAGCGCCAAAAATAAAATCCTGAAGCCAACGCGCTGGTTGTTCAAACAGCCAGAGGGCTTTTTTTGCGAAGGATCCCAGCTGGTTTCTTTTAAGATCACCTCTCTTCCTTTCCGAAACCGCTTTGGCAAAAAAGCCCAAGAAACGACATGGACCTCTTACCTGTTATCGAGGCGAGACATCGCCGTTTCGCGGAGCTGGACGCTGCCATCGCTGATCCCGCGCTATTTAACGACCCGGCCAATGCCAAGGCGCTCCTCCGCGAGCATGTCCGGCTTAAAGAACTTGTGGAAAATTGGGCCGTTCTGGTGTCTCTAAAGCAACAATTAAAAGAGACCCAGGCTCTCGCTGCCCAAGATCCTAATGAGGAGCTGACCCAACTCGCTCTGGAGGAGCTTCCGTCTCTGCGGGATCAGATTTCCCGTCTCGAACTTAATATTCAACGCAACATTCTACCTAGTGAACCCAACGCGGACCGTGACGCTATTATCGAAATTCGTGCAGGCACTGGTGGAGACGAGGCTGCAATTTTCGCGGCGGATCTTCACCGTATGTATTGCCGCTACGCGGAACGTGTCGGACTAAAAATCGAGCCGCTCGAAGCGAGTCTCTCTTCCGGACCTGCGGGGTTCAAAGAGGTTATCTTCCGGATTTCGGGCGAAAATGTTTTCCGCAGGTTCCGGTTTGAAAGCGGTGTGCATCGTGTTCAACGCGTTCCCGCCACGGAGTCTCAGGGACGCATTCACACATCAACCGCCACTGTGGCTGTCCTGCCTGAAGCTGAGGAAGTGGACATAGAAATTCGCCCGGAGGATTTGCGGATTGAAGTTTGCCGCGCAGGCGGACCGGGTGGTCAGGGTGTTAACACCACCGATTCTGCTGTCCAAATACTTCACATCCCAACAGGCAAAATTGTTCGCTGCCAGGACGGGCGCAGCCAACAGAAAAACAAAGAAAAAGCTTTGAACATTCTTCGCGCCCGCCTTTTAGAAGAGCGCCAGCGGGAAGAAGCTGAAAAATACTCAGCCCACCGGCGTAGCCAGATCGGCGGTGGCGGACGCGAGGAAAAAATGCGCACGTACAATTTTCCTCAAAACCGTGTGACCGACCACCGAATCGGGCTTACCCTTTACAATTTAGATCGGGTTATGGAGGGCGAGATTGAACCGCTTATTGAAGCACTCGAGGCCGCTCACATCAAGGAAAGGCTCGCGGAACTCGCCATCACCAGAGACCAGTGATGGTTCGGCGGAAACAGCCAAAATTCGGAATGCGGGCTGAGTCAACCTAGCTCGTGAAGCACCGCGCCATCTACAAGGTAATGTTTCTGTGGAGAAAGCCCAGCAATTCCTTCAGCGTTCGTCGTGGTGATGAGCGCCTGGACCCCAGGGGAAGTGACAGCCTCCACCAAGTTCGAACGACGGGTGGCGTCAAGCTCTCCAAAAACGTCATCTATTAAAAAAACCGGCGGTGTTTCTGTTCCAAGACCTAAAAGCTCCGCCTGAGCAAGCTTCAACGCCACGGCAATCGTTCTTTGTTGGCCTTCGGAGCAGTAGCGTGCGGCCGGACGCCCCTCGACCTGAATGTCCAAATCATCGCGATGCGGTCCAGCGACAGTATGACCCAGCCGCCGCTCTTGCGCGCTTGTCGCCTTGAGGACCCGCGCCAAATCGTCCCCACTGCCGGATTGGTAACAGATAGACGCCTCCTCTCCTCCGGAGAGTCGGGCGTAAGAAAGGCGAAAAAGCCCCACCAATTCACCTACCAAGTGCGCCCGGAGGTTTTCCAGACGCATCCCTGCCTCCACAAAAGGGCCGTTAAACGCCTCTAGCGATCGAGAATCACTTCCCGGGTTTCGCAAAAGACGATTTCGAGACCGGAGTGCATGTTCATATGCCCCCAGCGCCCGGCGATAACCTCGACAGAGTTGACCTCCCAGAAAATCAAGATAACGTCGCCGCAATTCGGCGGGGCCAGAGGCAAGCTGCATGTCAGCGTTCCCAAACCAGACCACCCTTTCTGAGGAGACAAACTCGGAGAGATCTCTTGGTGGAAGGCCATCCACAAGCACCTGGCGTCGCATCGGCGAAAAACGAATCTCCACACGATGCCCTCTGGTCTCTCCAGCAACCGTAAATCCCGACTCCTCACATCCATGTCGGATTGCGTGAGCAAGACGTGGGGTTCGTGGCGAGCTTAACCGAAGCAACACGCAAACAGCCTCTAAAATCGAGGTCTTACCCTGCGCGTTGCGCCCTGAAAACAGATTAATACCCGCACTAAAAAAAGCCTGAGCGGTTTCAAAACATCGAAAATTCCTGACAACAATTCGTTCAAGCATGGAAACAACTCCGCGCAGCATGCATCTCGTTTAGGCTACGAAGAAAAAGAAAGCTTGCAATCGCCGCTTAGCTCAACACGCGACATCCGTCCCTTTCTTGGGTTGTTCATCTAACCACCTGTCGAAATCCGGCTAGCCTAAGCTCATCCAGCGCCGCAGAAACAGCTTGACCAGAAGAGCAACCATCGCTGTAGCAAGCAACACCGCACTGAGATATTGCCTCGTCGTAAGACCCTCGCCCGGTTCGAAACTACGTTTCAGTTTCTCTGGCAGTGGCGTGTCAGGCGCTGGCCGCTCGCAAAACTCACCTCCCGACGCCTCCGCAAGCGCACGAAGGGCGGTCTCATTCAACCCCGCATGGAGATATTCTCTCGCAGGTTGACCGCCGAGAACAAATGAGGCCAGTGGGCGAGAGCTCTCCGCGGCAATCGCTGTAACCACAAACAGATCATCATCGCTATCGGGCAAAGTGGCACCATAAAGACCAGGCGCCAGTTGATTACCTGTGCGTTCAAAACTGCCCTTGGCATCGGATTGCACTTGAAATAACACCTTCCGCTCGTTCACAAACCATCCTGCCGGATCCAGCGCCCGGAGAACCACATGCCTCCCACCACGAGAACCACCGACGTTCTCTTGATATAGCTCAAACCATCCAGGTGTTTCGCCTGGCATCAATCCACGCACGAGCTGACTAAGCAGGCGTTGGAATCCCGGCCAGTTGAGCCATTCCACGGCCCATCGTGGTTTAATATCCGAGGTAAAGACAGCCACACGACCAATCCCCAGGCGATGATGCACCAACAGTGGCGTTCCCTGCTCCGTAGTCAGCAATACCTCGCTGCCAGTTCGTGGCTCGGCAAGATTCGCTCCATACAAAACAGGTGCTTCTTCCCAGGGAATTCCTTTGAGGAGAGGAGAGTTCAAAGATGTTTTTTCTGCTAAAAATGGATCCTCCGTGAAATCTTTTCGGGCTATTCGGGCTGTTTCCGCAGTAAAAATTCGCGGCAAATCGAGGGCGTTTCCGGTCAGGTAGAACTTTCCACCACCACGAGAAGCCAAATCGGCCAAAAAGGCGGTGTCCCTGTCGTCGGGATTGCCCAGCGCCACGACAGAGACAGACACGCCACGGTTGGCAAATGTGGCAGCCAGATCGAGTGCACTGCCTCCTAAAGCAGTTCCATCGGCCTCCAAGCCGGCAGCCTTTTCCTCTGCATCCGCAGCATCGGCAAAGAGAATTAAATGGCGGACTCGGGCCTGCACTGCCTCAAGTTCCCGTCCAGCCTCAGCCAGTGCTGTAAAAACATAAATCCCGCCACCGCTGGATGTGATTCCCAAAATCTTTCTCCGCGCAACTTCGCGATCGAAATTTGTTGCGAGAGGTAGGATTTCGTGAACGCGGGTGTCCACCGCGTGAACACCAAAAAAATCGCCTTGTCCGAGCACATCCATTGCCATTGCAGCTCCTCTGGCAGCCAATTCCATTTTGGAGCGCCCGCCCACAAACGCTTGCATCGAACCGGAGCGATCAAGAGAAACCAACACCGCCACAATAGATTTATCGAGCGAATCCGGGCGGCCGGAGCGGACGGGCAACATCTCCTCGAATTGAGAATCGACATAGCCTCCGGAGGCAAATGCGTTGGTTCCACCGCAGACGATCAACAGCCCGCCAGCCCCTGCCACCCATTCCCGCAAGCTATCCGCCACTTTCCCCTCGAGCTGTTCAACGGGAAAGTCACTGAGAACCACTGCCTCAAAGGAAGAGAGGTCCCCCGGCCGGCGAGGGAGACGTTCCACTCCACCAGTCACAGGATCAAAACCTGCCGCACGAAAGACCTTTCCAGCCGCATCCAACGTTGCAGGCTCAGGGTCGAGCAGCAAAACACGCGCCGCCGACCTTGTTTGTGTTCCAGTTAAAACACGGTTGTTCTGCGGCCGCGTATCGGCTCCCGGCTCAGGGATGACTTCTGCAGACCAGACTGTGAGTCCCGGTGGCACTGGCAAGTCGCTAAAATCCACTGTATTGTCGCCTTCAGAAAGAGATACTCCGCGTTCTGTGACAAGCAGGTCGTTGGCATAAAGACGGACATCTGCATGAGAGGGTCGGCTCGACCAGATTCGTAGCCGCATCCGGACTAATTCCTTTTCAAACACACGCGTCGGAGCAATTAGCTCTTTAGCAATCACCTCCGGTCTCTCAGTATTTGCCGTCGGAACTGACCAAAGTCTTGCCGATTGCACCAAACCTGCGCGGATACCCTCAGGCACCTCAGTCTCCCAGCCGTCACTCACCAATATGATTCGTAGTTCAGCATCTCGAGGGCGGAGACCAGCAACAAAAGCCAATGCCCGAGAAATATCGGTCCGCTCCCCGGAGAGAGAGAAGCCACTGCTGAGACGCTCTTCCACATCCTTTCCAAACCGGCCAGTTTGAAATGGTCTCAGAAGACGGGGCACTCCTGCAAAGTCGACTAGCGCAACAGGTATATGAGTAGGGAGGCTGAGGCAGATCTGTTGGATCATACGCCAATCTTCCTCTTCCGAAGCAGTCAACCCCTCACCACCATCACGCGGTCCCGCCACACTGTCAGAGCGATCCCACACAAAAGCCACTGCCACCTTTTTCGTCCGCCATTGCAAGAACGGATCAGCCAACGCCAACCCCACCAACACTAAAGCTGTCCATTGCACAATCCGTTCGGACAAGCTTACAGATCTCAACTTAGCTTGTCGCCTCGAAAAAAATCGCAAACATGCTCCAAGAGTAAACGCCGCTGGAAGCAGCAAGAGTGCCAAAGGTTGATCAAAAGTTATCATCCTATATAACGCCTTCGATAGAGCTCCCAATCGGCCAAAAGCAACAAAAACACACTGACAGCCAGCAGAAACGCTCCGTTCCATAAAACATCACGAAGAGGATCTTGCGGAGTTACATGGCCGGTCCCCACCCGGAGATCGGCTTCGCTTCCAACCGCTCCTGCATCTGAGATCGCTGCAGCGTCCACGTTCACCGCCACCCATGACACGACACCACCGACATCTCTCACTTGGTAGAATCCCGGCCTTGAAGGGGAGGAGTTCACTTGTTCATTCCGAATATCAAATACCTGGCGACCTTGCCCCGTGGGTAAGGGGGCACCAAGAAAGAAACCTCTGCCACGCCTACCCCCCTCCTCTCTTGCGGTAAGCCACCGAGTTCCGTTGGCGATCAGAAGTGGAAATGCGGTTCGAAGGGGGAGGTCTGTGGTGTGAGAGTTAAAAAAAAGAAAGAGCGCTCTCGACCGCAAAGCATCGTTCTCTACCGCAACGACGACGGGAACAGAGCCCGCCAGAGCCATCGGGCGAACAGACCATCTGAATTGTTTAAACCTTTCTAGGAGCCCCTCAATTCTCACAGCATCTCGCTGATCAATAAATACCCCAACCTCCGTCAGCTCTACCCCTCGGAAAACCGGATGCTCTCGGTCCACAACCCTCAGCATAGATGCAAACCCTCCCTTTGGAACTTGTTGTTCTCCCGGCAGACCGGCCACGAGCAATCCAATCTCAGGGGTTGTGAGGAGAGTGTCGTCCTGAAGAAAACGAAAGTCCGAGAGAGCCAACAATCCGGGCCATCTGTTCAATGACGAAAGACCACGCTCACTATCTATGTATTCCACCTCGCCAACTGGATCCGCACGCATTGCTAACTCAAAAAACTTATCTCCGCCTTTATTCATCAAAATCCGTCTTTTGCTCAACGGTACAGCAACAGCGTAGGCTGAGTTATCTTCAGGAAGAGCGTCCACAAAATCAGAACCGGGTGCTGGCAACAGAAAGGCGGAAAGCAGTCCCTGCGACTCCTTATCGTTTGGTTCGGGAAGTCGTCCCGTAAAAAAGCCCTGCCAGCTTGTCCCGGGGTTTAAACGCAGCTCCCAGACATCATGCGGCCGACCATCGTAATCGATTCTGAGTTCTCCCGTCCAAAGGGCAGCCCCGTGGTTGCGCACTTCAACAAACCCGGAAAATTCTCCGGAGGCATTCTCTGCTGGTTCGATTGAAAAGATCGAAACACAGGCGTTGTCAGCAGCTTTCTTAACCGGGCGGAATTCGGTCATGAGATTCTCATCCGAAAGTGGCGGGCGGTCTGAAATCCAAATAATCCGCGGATTGACTCCTCCCTGTTTCACTACTCCCCCTGTGTTGTGCAGAAGATCACGCGCGAGCTGGAAAGCCGCCACGTAGTCAGGAGCTTCGAGCGAAGGCGAGGCCAAAGGCTGGAGGTCAGGAAGTTTTTTTCGGGTCCCAGGTGCGGCTATGACCTCGGGCACCGCACTCAGTCGAATGATTCCGGCATCCGGATGTCTCTGAAGCATTGCCCGGGTTTCGCGCAGCACAATACCTGGCTCAGCTAGGCGCATTCGGCCGGAGCAATCCGCGACGATCACCACCGGCTCCCCTACCTCAAGAGCAATCGGGACAGGACGAGCTGCGGCTAACGTGGCGCAAAGCAAAGTCAACAACTGCAAAATCAGCGAAAGCGGATCAGAAAGCCGCCGAATACCGATTTGCGATGTTGGCGAAGGGAGCGTTTCTGGCCATAAAAACAATGCCGACACCTCCACTCGCTTTCGTCGGTTCCGCCGAATATGAAGAAGCAGAATCACTGGAGCGAGCCCAATCAAAAATAGTGCAGAAGGGTTTAGGAATGTCATCAGCAGGGAGGCAATTTTTTGAATAATCCGGAAAGGCTTTTTGCGCAAATTTCATCACTAAAAGGTTATGAACGATGGAAATCTTTAGGCATCTCTTGACCAAGTGAGTTTTTGCGGGCATAAACAGAGATGCCCGCTCCAGACTGCAGGATCGGACGGGTCCGCTGCAATTCAGCCTGCATATTATTAGAAACATCCTAGCTTCTTTCACCAAATGGTTAAAATCGGTATTAATGGTTTCGGGCGCATCGGACGCCTTGTTTTTCGCGCAATCTGCGATCAGGGCCTTCTCGGCAAGGAAATCCAGGTCGTTGCAGTAAATGATCTTGTTCCTGCGGACAACCTTGCTTATCTCGTTAAGTATGACTCCACTCAGGGGCGGGCAAAAGAAGAGGTCTTCTCAAAAAAATCGGATCCATCCCTCGCCGAGGATGACCTCCTTGTTGTAGACGGGCACGAAATCAAATGTCTTGCCATCAAGGAAGGCCCTGCAGCTCTTCCATGGAAGGACCTTGGCGTGGATATCGTTATCGAATCCACAGGGTTGTTTACCGATGCCACCAAAGCGAAAGGGCACCTCGAAGCTGGCGCGAAAAAAGTCATCATTTCAGCGCCCGCCAAGGGCGAGGACATCACCATTGTGATGGGCGTGAACCACGAGAAATACGATCCCGCCAATCATCACATCATCTCCAACGCCAGTTGCACAACAAATTGCCTTGCCCCAGTTGTTCACGTCCTCCTCAAGGAAGGGTTTGGTGTTGAGGAGGGGCTTATGACTACGATCCACAGCTACACCGCCACACAAAAAACAGTGGACGGCCCCTCAAAAAAAGACTGGAAAGGTGGACGCAGCGCAGCCATTAACATCATTCCCTCAACGACCGGCGCCGCCAAAGCGGTTGGTCTTGCCATTCCAGAGGTAAAAGGAAAACTGACAGGAATGGCCTTCCGTGTTCCAACACCCACCGTCTCTGTTGTGGATCTCACCTTTAAGACTGTCAAAGAGACATCTTACAAAGAAATCTGCGAGGCAATGAAAAAGGCCAGCGAAACCTACCTCAAAGGAATTCTAGCCTATACTTCCGATGAGGTCGTCTCGACTGATTTCATCCATGATGCCCACTCAAGCATCTTTGACGCTGGCTCCGGAATCGAACTCAACAGTCGATTCTTCAAACTTGTGAGCTGGTATGATAACGAGTGGGGTTACAGTAATCGCTGCGTGGACCTCATCAAATTCATTGTTAACAAGTGAACCCTTTGCTGTTTCAGAAACCTTAACGTGCAGCCCGGCGGCCCCCCTCTCCGCCGGGCTCTCTTTTTTCTTTCGCCTATCACAATCAACCAAATAGCATTTTATGCCTAAACTCTCCATCAGCGACGTTAACATTCAAGGCAAGCGCCTTATCATGCGTGTGGACTTCAACGTACCGCAGGACAAAACCACAGGTGCCATCACAAACACCCAGCGCATTACCGCAGCGATTCCTACGATTAAATACGCCATCGACAACGGCGCATCCCTCGTGCTCATGAGCCATTTGGGACGGCCTGATGGCAAGCCGAATCCCAAATACACTCTGAAGCCTGTCGCCGAAAAACTCGCAGAACTCCTCGGCAGACCGATCCGTTTTCTCAATGATTGCGTCGGCCCAGAGGTCGAGTCCGTCTGCGCCGACCTCCTACCGGGCAATGTCGTGCTGCTCGAAAACCTCCGCTTCCACATCGAGGAAGAGGGGAAAATAAAAAACGAGGATGGCTCTACGACAAAAGCCGCACCCGAGGCGGTCACAGCCTTCCGTGCGAGTCTTTCGAAACTAGGCGATATCTACGTTAACGACGCCTTCGGCACAGCCCATCGCGCTCACTCCTCTGTTGTCGGTGTGGATTTGCCACTCAAAGTCGCCGGTTTCCTCATGCAGAAAGAACTCGAAGCATTTGCCGCCGTGGTGGACGCTCCCAAGCGCCCGCTGCTAGCCATCCTTGGCGGAGCAAAAATCGCCGATAAAATTCCGCTCATCACCAATCTGATTGAAAAAGCCGATGAAATCATCATCGGTGGCGGCATGGCTTTCACCTTTAAAAAAGTCCTCAACAATCTCGCAATTGGCAATAGTCTCTACGATGAGGAGGGGGCGAAGCTCGTGCCCGATCTTGTGGCCAAAGCAAAAGCCAAAGGTGTCAAACTCCATCTCCCCACGGACTACGTTTGTGGCGACAAATTTGCCCCAGATGCTGCTGTCCAAGCGGCCGATGACATAAGCGGCATCCCCGATGGCTGGCTTGGTCTCGATGTCGGTCCCAAAACCAATGCCCTGTTTGCAGAAGTCATCGGACGCGCCAACACCATCGTCTGGAACGGCCCGGCGGGGGTGTTTGAATTTCCCGCTTTTGCAGCTGGCACAATCGCAATGGCCGAAGCTGTTGCTGCCGCCACTGCCCGTGGCGCCATCACCGTCGTCGGCGGAGGCGATACTGCTACTGCCGCAAAAAAATTCGGCGTCGCCGACAAGGTCACCCACTGCTCGACTGGCGGCGGTGCCTCGCTCGAATTACTCGAAGGCAAAACACTCCCCGGCGTAGCCGCACTCTCCGACAAAGCCTGATTTAGAGCAACCGGCTGTCCAACCTCCGCATCATTGACCTGGCGCTCGCTACAAAAAGACCTTTTCTGTAGCGAACAATTTCATGCGCACCCCACTCCGGCGTGCTTGACGATGACCTCATGCGCAAAACATCACGAGGACTGACCCTCACAAAGAAAGAAAACGGATACATGCATGTGCCTTTTCGCAATCTTGCTTTTACAAAACCACAGCTTGCTCATGAAGAAACACCTGTGCACTGAAACCGCAAGGTCCCGTTGAATGTGTCTTGGTAAATTCTTCGGACCAAGTCTCTACAGCTAGCTACGAACTAGATTTTCAATTACTGAGAAAAAACTAGTTACGGCTAAGTACCATTCTGGCCAAAGATCCACACAGATTGAAAAAACGAAGCCCAAGGAACCGGGCAACTTAGGCAAATCTCAGTATGTGGATTCAGGAACTTGAAAAGTGGTAATTCGAGATGCTCAGCCTGTTTCTCCACTTGCGCACTTAGCTCAAAAAGCTCATAGACCTCTCGCGAGCCTTGGGGTTCAGTGAAAAAGAGGCGGGACAATGGTCCATCAACCGAGGTTTCATTTACTCGCAACGTTAGGGTCGTCCAGACCAATAATTAAAGCTGGTGAAGGAGTGAGTGCCCCCCTTCCTCCGCTTCTGCGAGTCTGCTTAGAGTCTGCCGGGTCGGACGTATCTGGCCCACCTTCAGAAACACCGGCCACAAGTTCCCCGAAAACAGAGATATCACCGACATAGAATGGATTTCCTGATAAGGCAACCCGTTTGTCCGGTGTGAACCGAATAAGAATATAGCGAGCGATTTGCGGTTCGAAATCTACGCTTCTTCGAAAGGAACCGTCCCTATCCTCCAGTTTGGCAACTGTTAGATAGCCGTTAGTTTCACTAAATGTTTGAATATTAACCGGGTAGACCGCCTTTCTGTCAGATAACGACTCGGGGAGAATCGAGTTGGCTACCTGCGTGAGGGAAGGCTTTTTGGATAATAACTGCGGTGGTAAAACGATCTCGCGCTTGTCTAAAGTAGTGGCGCCTTCATGTGTTGGCATTTTTTGCTGCGGCGGCTGCAGTGTCCCTGGTGTGTCAGCGTTTGGTTCGAGTTCTTTAATGCCCGTTGATGTATGTACAGCTATCTCGATGGTGCCGGATTTGCTGGACATGACAAAGGCAGCGCGGTTCACAAGTCTTGGCTGGCCAAGATCCAAGATAAGAAATGGGCGCTCGTCATTTGGAGAAAAAGCGAAAGCACTTTGAGGGTCATCATCTATCATGCGAGCTGCGAATTGTATATTCCTAGCCGAACTCACATATCGCACCGAGGCGCCAGCATATAGAGCGGCTAAATCCACGTCCACAGGTGTTTTCTGACCTTTGAAGATTTTAGAGAGCAAGTCGCTCTCCCGTTCAATGAAGTCACGGGTGCTCTCCTCACCATAGATCCCAAACCCCGCAATTCGTCCATTTTGGGAGGTATTGAATTCAATTTTCACATAGCGCGCCTCGATACCGCTCAGATCGACCGCGTATTGGAAATTCGATGGATTTACGTCAAATATTCTGGCAAGCGTCCATTTATCGCTCTTTTTGTCGATTTTTTCCGAAGAAGTGAAAATGGAAACATTTGCACTCAATCCCTCAGCTGTAAGGAAGGAAATATACCGGAGGGGTTCAACTCGCGCGAGGGAGATCAAAACGGATGTTTGCCCACTGGCCAAGGGATAACTGACAGAGGGATCGTCTGCAAGCTTGGCAAGAGCTGATTGGTTTTCATCTTTCCCCCCATGGCTGAGAAGAAAGTTACTTGAAGATGAAGAGGCTCCTGAGATGTCAATTTCTGCACCGGCGTGATTCCGGGCAAGGTTTTTTGGAAAGATGGTCAGATCAGGTGGGGGAACGTTTAAAGCTTCCACGCCACAAGCCGGACCGACGGCGAAGCGTATAAAGATGCAGACGGTAAACCCGTAGAAGAAGAGAACCTTCTCTACCATGGCACAAACTGAGGCAAATTTGGCAGGCATATTATTTCCTCCCTTAACTTATAGTCTCGCATATTTTTACGATTTGGGCAAAAGTTATTTTGTCATACCACACAGCCAGAAACGAATGTTTGGCGAGTCATAAACGTCGTCACTCACTCTAGTTATTTTTCAATCTTATCTTTTCGTGGTTCTGTCTTTTATAAAGCGCACACAGGCAAACGTCGTTTCAAGAGATAAGCTTGCTGAAGAGAACCCTCGGCTCATTTTTTAGACGCAGACGGGGTGTCTCTAGTTGATTTTGCTAATTCTTGCCCGAAAGTTATTCTTTGTTGATGAAAAATTATGTTGACTGATCTATCAAAACGTCTCTCATCGGACCCATTTCTTCGCGAAAGGGTTCGTCTGCTGTGTGAGGAAATAACCGCACGCCCGGCATTCATCGAATATCGGGAGGCTATCGCCGCTTTTATGGAAAATGAAGAGGCGATGGAACTTTTGCGGGCGGCTCAGAAAATCCATGAGGAGGCATGTGATGAAAATAGCTTCTCTGACCAAGATAAACGCGACGCGATTTCCCATTTGATGAACGATGATAAATTCAAAGACTTTCTATGCATACAAGAGGATTTGAAGACCACCGAGGCGCTTTTTCATCTATACATCACCCGAACACTTGAACTTGGTCGCGTGCCGGAGGAAGACGAATTGTTACCCGAAGAGGGATGCTGCCACGGGGGAACATGCAACTGTGATGAGGACGACGGTTGCGAAAACAAAAACTGCTGTTGTTCATGATGGTAATTTCCGGCTTTTTGCTGAGGATTTTCTTCCCCGACGCAGTAGGATAATTTTGAAATGGCAAATGGTTTGTTTATCACCTTTGAAGGGGGAGAGGGTTGTGGCAAAACAACGCAAGTAAAGCGAGTTGCGACGCGGCTAAAGAATGCGGGCCGAAATGCTTTTCTTGTGCGCGAGCCCGGTGGTACGCTTCTCGGCGAAGAACTGCGTCGGCTTCTTCAATTTACCCCTGAGCTTGCGGGTATGTGCGCCGAAACGGAACTGCTTCTTTATGCCGCAAGTCGGGCTCAGCTCGTGGCGCAAATCATCTTGCCAGCGCTCGATCAAGGAGCTGTCGTACTTTGTGACCGATATCTCGATTCCACCACAGTCTATCAAGGGATCGCCCGGGGCCTCCCTCTCGATGCAGTGCGTGCAGTGAATAAGTTTGCCACAAGGGGACATTTACCCGACTTGACTCTCCTATTTGACCTCGATCCGGCAGAGGCCCGGCGTCGTCTTCTCAGACGGCCTCGTCCCGCCTCCGGTATCGAGGATCGAATGGAAATTCAACCACCAGAGTTTTACGTAAAAGTCCGTGAAGGATACTTACAAGTCGCGTCAGCAGAAACAGAGCGATTTGTTGTCATTGATGCCTCAGGGTCGGCTGATGAGATCGAACGCATTGTCTGGAAAACACTAAGGGCCAGATTTCCCTCTCTTGGCTGAGCTTCGAGTAAGTTTCCTCATCCGCAACCAAAAATATACTAGGGAGTAAAGTTCACTTGTGCGAATTGTGCAAAAGCATCTTGTCGCGTCGCCCAATAGCGACCAAGACGGTTCATCCGGGAAGTTCATGTTTAGACGAAGATTGAGATGTGATATAGGAGGGCATAAGTCAAAGTCTGTTGTATCATGCGTTTGGAGTGCGAGAGGGCTACGAATATCGGAAGACGGAGTATGTAGAGGGGCGAGTG
>CALDSX010000105.1 GCA_937924445.1 uncultured Chthoniobacterales bacterium | reverse complement strand
CGGGATGTTCGTCCAGCAGCCCCCGGATCCAAGCGATGTCCGCGCCGTTCAACTGGCGCCCTTGCATCACCAAGACGCTTGTCATGGCGAGCAAGATACGGCAGGCCCCCCTGGTGAATTCAGCAAAAAAACGAACTTTTTTCTGTTGTGTTCGGGGGGGGGGTAATCTATTCTTTGGTTACAAGAGGCCCCATGGTGGGGCTACCTGAGCAGTTACGGCTTCTTCTTCGTCGTGGGAATGACCATGGGGATCATGCTCGACCGGATCAGCGAGAAACAACCACGCCTTTTCTGAGGTAAACCCCGGAGAACTAAAGAACATCCCGAGAGAGACAAGAGTTCCTCTCTTTGAAAGGCACCATCCTGTTTCTTCTCGAAGTTCTCTTTTTGCTGTGGTGCGCGCCAAGGAGAGCGTTGGTGCGCGATCGGAATCGATCTGTCCTGCGGGAAACTCCCACAGCTCGCGGCGGACAGGAATCCGTTCTTGCCGGATCATCAAAAAACGACCTTCGAGCGTTCGGGGAGCGATGACTGCCGCTGATCGGCGGTGGGCGGTGATCCATTGCTGCCCAGTCGGTCGGCGTGGGGTTGCCACCCGCTCTTCGACGATTTTCATGTGAGGGCCATCGTAAACAGGCTTCTCTGAGAGGGTGATCCAGCTTTTTCCTCCTGCTAAGGGTCTTAAATTTTTCATTTAAGAGATTAGTGAACAATCAAACCTGTCCGGCTAATTGAGAGGTCCAGCGCACCAACTCAGCCTCCACGTTTTTGGGGGCCGGGGCTCCCACCGCCACGCGGCGAGCAAGCGATTGGTGCGCATTCAGAAGGGCGGCCTCTGAGCCGTCAAACGAGGAATGAGCTGCCTTGAATTCCTCTGGCGGCAACTCATCCAAAGAAACTCCAAGGGCTGCAGCGCGTCCAACTAGGCGCCCAACTATCTCATGCGCCTGGCGGAAAGGAACCCCCCGTCTAACTAATTCATCGGCGAGGTCTGTTGCCACAAGCAGAGGATCAGCCGCGGCCGCAGCAGATCTTTGCTCATCCCAGCCGGCCTGATCAAACATGCCCGAAAACACCGTAAGGATAATTGCCACAGTGTCTACTGAATCAAACAGACGTTCTTTATCCTCCTGAAGATCGCGGTTATAAGTTAGTGGCAACCCTTTCAGCATGGTCAAAAGCGCAGCGAGGTTGCCAAGCAGTCGGCCTGTTTTTCCCCGGGCGAGTTCCGCTGCATCCGGGTTTTTTTTCTGGGGCATCAAACTCGATCCCGTTGTAAATGCGTCGCTGAGCCGAATAAAACCAAACTCCGACGAAGCCCAGAGAATAACATCTTCCCCGAGGCGCGAAAGATGAACACCACAAAGCGCTGAGGTGTAAACAAGATCGCAGACGAAGTCGCGGTCAGAAACCGCATCCATACTGTTGCGGCTCAAAGCAGAGAAGCCGAGTTGCCGAGCGATAAGTTCTCGGTCGAGTACAATTGTCGAACCCGCGAGAGCCCCCGAGCCGAGAGGGAGCACGTTGAGCCGCTCTGCCGCCTGCTGGAAACGGTCAATATCTCTTTCAAACATCTCGACATAAGCCAAGAGATGGTGACCTAGCGTTACGGGCTGAGCCCTTTGCAAATGGGTGTAACCGGGGAGAATGGCTGTCGGATGGCGTTTCGCAAAGGCAATAAGTGAAAATTGAAGCTTTTTGAGCAACGAAACCAAGTGAGCTGTCTCTTGGCGACAATACATGCGGAGATCGAGCGCCACCTGATCGTTTCGACTACGGGCGGTGTGCAGCTTGGCTCCCGCAGTGCCGATCCGCTCCGTCAGACTGCGCTCGATGTTCATGTGCACATCCTCAAGCTCGGTTCGCCATACGAATCGTTCCGCCTCAATCTCCCTACGAATCTCTTCAAGACCTGTAACGATCGCATCGTACTCCGTCTGGCTTAAAATTCCCGCTCCAAGAAGAGCTGCCGCATGGGCCAGCGAACCATCAATATCCTGACGCCATAGACGACGATCAAAACTCAACGACTCTGAAAATCGCAACAGTGTCTCATCCATTTCTTCTTTGAATCTTCCTGTCCACATATTGCTGTTTCAATAAGCGAGTCTTTGAAAATTTGCAGCGTTTTTTGTGAGGATTTTTAGCGTAGCCTATCCCCAGGCTCGGTTGACAGGACGCAACAATGGACTTTCTTTTCCCTTTGACATCGTGCCCAAACACATTGCACTCGTGCGCATTATTATGAAACATCTACTCTCTATTGAGTCTCTTGATTCCGCTTGGATCACGGAAGTGATTTCGCTTGGTCGCGTTCTCAAGACCGAACGGGCACAAGGTGTCCGCCGAAACGTCCTTGAAGGACAATGCTGGGCAATGATTTTCGCCAAATCCTCTACGCGCACTCGAGTGACTTTTGAAGTGGGCATCCGTGAACTGGGAGGCAGTCCGATGTTTTTTGCCGCTAACGATCTTCAGCTTGGCCGCGGCGAACCGGTCAAAGACACTGCACGCGTCCTTGGACGCGTCGTTTCAGGAGCCGTGATTCGGACGTTTGCTCAGGCAGACGTAGCTGAATTCGCTGAATATTCAGGTGTGCCGACCATCAATGCTCTTACGGACGAAGAGCATCCCTGCCAAATCCTTGCAGATATTCAAACATACGAAGAACGACGAGGCCCGATTGCCGGCTGCAAAGTTTGTTTTCTCGGTGACGGAGATTGTAACGTGGCTCGTTCATGGATGTGGGCAGCGGCTCGCCTCGGTTTTCGGCTCGTGGTAGGGGCTCCGAAAAAGTTTCAACCTCCAGAAGCATTTGTCGCCCGGATCAATGCAGCAAAGCCTGATGCGGTGAGCGTGATTGAAAACCCTGAGGAGGCAGTGGCCGACGCAGACCTGCTCTACACGGATGTATGGGTTAGCATGGGGCGAGAGGGTGAAGCCACTGAAAGGTTGCGAGTTCTCGCCCCTTATCAGCTCAACGGTAAATTGATCGCCCGCGCAAAAGCAGACGCCCTCGTCATGCACTGCCTGCCCGCCTACAGGGAAAAAGAAATTACCGCTGAGCTATTTGAAACGCATGCCGAAACAATTTTTGATCAGGCTGAAAATCGGCTTCACATTCAGAAAGCCATCCTCAGCATGCTGACCCAAGCTTAGGGCATTCAACCCTCTCCCGCTGTTTTTCCATCGTTGAGTTGTATCTGAAATACTACTCCTTTAAACGGCATTTAGATTCGCGCTGCTCTGTGAGAATCGTTCGTAAAACAAGGTACTGAAACAATTTGGGAATGTATAATGATAAACCCTGAGGTTGGAAACAAGCGCCAAGGGGGTGAGCGGTGGAAGCACTGGAGGGCGCTAGTTGCGCCATATGGAGCTGTCGAGCAAACTTTTGAATGATATTTTTACTCGCACAAACCGCTGCGCCTCCAAAGTTGGTTGCCTGACTTCTTAACCTGAAAAGCGCATGCATTGCGGCAAAACTTTTTAATTGTTTTTCTCGTGTTTGCGGCGAGGTTAAAGCGTGAGATATCGCCTCATTTTTAGCCGAGGGTGGCAGAACGCTTTTATTGCTCCAATCGGCATTTTGTTCGGGGGCTTTTTTATTCAGGCGGCAGATCCTGTCCCTCTTCGAGTTGGTATGGAGCTTGGTTATCCACCGTTTGAAATGGTCGGACCGAAGGGAGAGCCGGAGGGTGTGAGTGTTGAACTGGCAAAGGAACTTGCCAAAGTTTTGGGACGGCCTTTGCGCATTGAAAACATGGCATTTGACGGCCTTATTCCCGCGTTAAAGACCGGTAAGATTGATCTCATCCTTTCCTCAATGACGGCAAATGCTGAGCGTCGGCGTTCGATCGATTTTTCCGAACCTTATGTCCGGACCGGGCTTGCGCTTCTGCTCCGTGCCGGGGAATCGTCATCCGGCATCGCTGATCTCGACCGCTCGGACAAGCGGGTTGCCGTCAAGCGGGGCACTACGGGTCATCTTTATGCGATGGACAATTTTAAAAAAGCCCGAATTCTGGTGTTTGATAAGGAAAATGCTGCTGTGTTGGAAGTTACTCAGGGCCATGTTGATGCTTTTATTTACGATCAACTTTCGATTTATAGAAATTGGAAACGAAACGAAGCTACAACTCGGGCGCTGCTTGAGCCTTTTCAGAACGAAGTATGGGCCATAGGTGTTCGAAAGGGAGATGACCGTCTGCGTGAACAGATAAACGCATTCCTCAAAGAATTTCGTTCATCGGGGGGATTTGAACGTTTGTCCGAAAAATTTTTTAAATTAGAACGTGACGAATTCCGGCGTCTTGGCACAGACTTCATTTTTTAGGGTTTTGATCAAAATAACAAGACCCAACGACTTGAACTTGCCGAGGGAGGGGTTCGTCTGCTAAAGAAAGGAATGTATGATTAAGGAGACGGTATCGAGTGGCACTACGAAGGCCTCGGAGTCGGCAAGGCTTCAGATCGGCGAACGAAGCTATGAACTGCCAATCCTCATCGGGAGTGAAGGGGAACGTGGCATTGACATCACTAATCTAAGGACTGAATCGAGCCATATTGCTCTCGATCCAGGATACGGTAATACCGGTTCCTGCTTGAGCACAATCACATTCATTGACGGAGAGCGGGGCATTCTTCGCTATCGCGGTATTCCGATAGAAGAACTTGCGGAGCACTCCAATTTTGTCGAAGTGGCCTATCTTTTGATTTTCGGACGCTTGCCGTCCAAACGAGAGTCGGCTGAGATGACCGATGAGATTGCATCGTGTGAGCTTCTTCACGAAGACATGAAATTTCACTTTGAAGGGTTCCCTGCCACTTCCCATCCGATGGCCATTCTTTCGTCCATGATAAACGCTGCGGGCTGCTTCCAGCGAGAACTCCTCGAACCCTACAATCCCGCCACTTTTAGGATTCTCGCTTCACGTCTGCTTTCTCAAGTGCGAACGATCGCCGCTTTTACGTATCGGAAATCTCGAGGCCTGCCGATTATCTATCCGAATCCAATTTACAAATACACAGCAAACTTCCTCCATATGATGTTCTCTATGCCGCACCGTGACTGGGAGATGCATCCTGAGGTAGTTAAAGCGCTTGATCTCATACTCCTTCTTCATGCTGATCATGAACAAAATTGTTCAACTGCAACGGTTCGAATGGTGGCCTCCAGCCGTGCCAATCTTTTCGCTTCCGTTGCCGCTGGCGTTTGCGCTTTGTGGGGCCCGCTTCATGGTGGCGCGAATCAGGCGGTGCTTGAGATGTTAAACGAAATCCATGTCGCCGGCGATAATGGTCTTGGCTTTATCAAAGAAGTCAAGAACGGCAAGCGTCGGCTCATGGGCTTTGGGCATAGGGTTTACAAAAATCACGATCCACGGGCTAAAATTATTAAACGCCAGTGCGATGAACTCCTCAATGTCCTCAAAAAATCCGACCCTTTGCTTGACATTGCGAAAAGACTTGAGGAAATCGCGCTTAGCGATTCTTATTTCATTGATCGGAAACTCTACCCGAATGTGGATTTTTACTCTGGCATTATCATGCGTGCCATTGGCATACCGTTGGAAATGTTCACGGTCATTTTTGCCATCGGCCGCATGCCGGGATGGATCGCCAACTATAAGGAAATCGCCTCAGATCAATGCGCTCGAATTGCCCGTCCACGCCAGATATATATCGGTCCAAAACTAAACCACTTTATTCCTCGTTCTGAAAGGC
Organism: uncultured Chthoniobacterales bacterium; assembly: GCA_937924445.1. GTDB lineage: Bacteria > Verrucomicrobiota > Verrucomicrobiia > Chthoniobacterales > CALDSX01 > CALDSX01. Next base: position 31,198 of record CALDSX010000105.1, on the reverse strand, counting down.
TCGAACAGGAGATTACTGATTCGGCTAGCTGTTCAGCTTGAGCGAATTGACCTCTGCGGCTATGGGCGAGTTAAGAGCCCTGTTCGGAGAGGAGTTGCCAAAAAGGGCGAGCCCCAAGAATGATTTCTGCGCTTACGGGAACGTCTGGGAGAAGTTCTGATGGTGCCGAAAGGACCTCGGCATCGAAGCTGTTTCCAGGTAATTCAGCCCGCTTGTCAGTCGGGTGGATGTCTGAATTGTTGTAGGGTGAGCGGTTTGTGTATCGAACGATTGCACGACCTGGCGGTGCGAGACTATCTGATTCGCTTTCCGCTCGGAAACGGACGAATAGCCCTTCGCGAATGCGATGAAAACGATCCACTGGTGCGTTCAGACGAATATACATTGCAGTGCCTTTAGAGATTTCAAAAATTTTTTCACCAGCGGCAATCCGCTCTCCGGGATCTCGGCGTGTGACGGCAGTGAGTATGCCTGAAACGGGTGCCCGAATTTGGAGAGACTCATGAAGGTTCTCAAGGTGTCGTTTGCGTGCTTCGAGACCGGCCAGCCGGGCTTTGGCAGTTTCAATAGCCATTTTGGCTTCGTCCCGAGCGGCATTGCCGTAAGGTCCCTCTAGTAATTCTTTGCCCAAGCGGCTTCGGCGAAGAAGCGTTTCATTGTTAATCAGTTGAAGTCGCAGTTGAAGCACTTCTGCCTGGGAAGCAGCTCCCGATTTCTCAATTATTTCGAGTCGTTTTAAAAAGGCCTCTTGCAAATCGGTAATCTCTTCATAGCGCGAGACATCGAAAGGGCTAAAGAGAAATTCCGTTGGCACTGGAGCGGCGATTATCCTGCCTGCACGTGCCTCCTCCAGAGCAAGAATAGCTCGAGCGGTGACGATTTCAGCATCAAACGCTGTGCGCTGAGCGTCGAGGTCGTGGTCGCACAAATTGAGCAGTAATCCACCCTGTTGAGTAAATGTGCCGACCGGTGGAGGGTTGGAGCTGATAAAACATTCGCGTGGCGCATACAAGGAAACCGCTTCCCTATTGTAAAGCCTGCCCTTGGTAGGAATAGTCTCTTCCACTGGCATGAAAAGAACAATTGTTCCGATTGCGAGAAGCAAGAGAAGGGTTGCAGTGACACTGTGATGCATCCAACGCGGAGGCCGAACACGAGGCATCTCTCGTGCGTCCGCTAGAGGTAGGCCGGAGGAGTCGTGAACTGATGTTTTCATTTGCTTACTTGAACCCACGGACGACGAGTGGCACCACTAACAGGGATCATCCCCTCCACCTGTGCTTCGTAGAGTTGACGATAATGGCCTTCATTGCGTGTGACGAGTTCCGCATGTGTGCCACTTTCAACCAAACGCCCTTGATGTAGTACGATTATTTGATCGGCTTGGTGGATGGTTGACAACCTGTGTGCTATAACTACGGAGGTGCGCCCAGCCATCAGTGCGTCGAAACTGCGTTGAATAGCTTTCTCGGTCTCGCTGTCCAAAGCGCTGGTCGCCTCGTCGAGAATAAGCAAAGTCGGATCTTTGAGAAAAACACGGGCGATCGCAAGTCTCTGCCTTTGACCTCCGGAGAGTCTGACACCATTAACGCCAAGCCGCTGATCGAGGCCGTTGGGAAGTTCACGCACAAAGTTATCAAGATGGGCTGCTGCGAGTGCCGCCCAAATCTCCCGGTCGGTATATTTAGCTCCCAGACAAAGATTTGTGCGCACCGTGTCGTTGATCAAAACCGAATCCTGAAGAACGGCGCCGACATGGCTCCGCAGGAAATGCAAATCCCACATTCTAATATCGACCCCATCAATAAGAAGTTCGCCCTCTTCTGGCAAGTAGAGTCCAAGAAGGAGACTGGCGAGGGTGGTTTTACCGGAGCCAGACTGCCCCACGAGGGCGGTCATTGTGCCTGAGCGAAGGGTAAAGTTGAGATTCCACAGCACGCGCTCCCCATTCGCGTAAGCAAAACTCAGGTCGCGTGCGATAATTTCACCCCGAAAGCTACCCTGCTCCACGCTAAATGCACGTTCATTTAAAAAAGGTTCCTGTGGTGTTTTTGAGATTTCCACAAGCTTCTCTGCACTCGCTGCGCCAATGTGAATAGTCTGCGCCGAGTTGAGCAGCGTCCCGATAGGCCCCCAGAGCATTGCCTGATAGCCGTAGAACGCAAAAAACTCCCCAAAACTAACAGTTCCCTGGATTGCCGATATACCACCAAAAAGCAAAAAAACATCCGCCCCCAACCCGCTGAGCAGGATGAGCAAAAGGTTAGCTGCATGAAATCGGGTCCAGTGATGAATTCCGGCAAAACGCAGCGCCTCGGAACTATCCCGAAGACGTCCTAAAAAAAAAATTTCACTTGTAAAAACTCGAATGACCGGTAGGGCGGCAAAGGTCTCTGTAACCGTCGTATTGAGATCTGCCACGCGCTCCGATTCCTGAAGGTTAAAGTTATGAAGTCGCGAATAAAAATGCACGCTCAATGCGGCGGTAATCGGCATGGTAATCAGAACAACCAAAGTCAGCCAGACGTTGAGAAAAAGCATAAAGCCGAGAACCACAACGATAGTGAAAACACTCGTCAAAAGGTTGCGTAACACCATGAAGATGGTCGCGTCCATTTGGTTAATGTCATGGCTCAAGCGAGAGGCAATGCGGCCCGGCTCAATACGGTCGAGATACTCCTGACGTGCCCCCATTAGCAGGGCTGCGGTTTTCAAGCGAACTTCAAAGAGAGCATTTCGAGTGATTTGCAAGATATAATGACACTGCCATCCGCCCAAAAGACTCGAGAGCAGCTTGAGCCCCACTCCGAGAAGAACAATTAACAAAATCATCCAAACCGTTGTCGAGACACCAAAGAGCCCTGTTTTGATTCCTGTGGCTGAACTGCTTCCGGAGAAGACAAATTCGTCAATAATGATTTTACCGAGGAATGGCGTTGGCGCGGCAACAAGGCTCGAAAGAAATCCTAGTAGGAAAATCATCCACAAGAGCTTAGGATAGTTGCGGATTAATCCCCATAATACGCGCCATCCTTTGGGAGGCTCATTTTTCTCTATCCCAACAGAGTCAGTATTAAAATTTGTGTTCACGCGAGAAACACAATAAAAAAACGGCCATAACACACCAGGCAAGCATTTTTTGGCAAGTTTTTTGACTTGCAAACAAAATGCACTTCGGTTTTTTTCAATTATGGGAAAGAATCATAAAGTCGTATTGAAACGGAAACGCCGTTCGGAGTATTTAAAGCGCAAAAAAGAGGCTGATTTACTTAAGGCGTTAAAACCCAAACCGCGCAGAGTGGTTAGCAAATCATCGGTATCTGCGACTGCGTGAGCCGAGGTCGATATCTCCTTGTTGATGGTCATAGCATCATCTTCGCATGGCCCTTCCTCCGGGAGATTCACAACAAAAACCAAGCCGTTGCACGTGAAACTTTAGTCAGCCGACTGCAACATTTCCAGGATTACACGGAGGTCCGGGTGGTTGTCGTTTTCGACGGATCTGGCAGGAACTGCACGATTGAAAATGCGCCTGAAAATATTCAGGTAATTTTTTCAGACAAAGTTAAGACCGCAGATGACATCATCGAACGCCTGTGTGCCAAATATTGTGCAACATGTGAAATAACAGTCGCTACGGCAGATTCTCTCGAACGACAAACTGCAATCAGTTTCGGAGCCCACTGCATCGATCCGGAAGGGCTGTTCGATCTGGTCGAAAGCGCAGAGAGAAGCCTAGAGAGTGAGCTGAGGAAGCTTCGAAAAGGATCGGTTAATCAATTCAAAGGCCTCATCTGAACTTTTAACGATCGGGGTGTGTCCATTGAATTCTTGAAGCGCTTGGCTTGCTTACCGCCAAAATCCTATCGGCCGGCAAATAACTGCACTTGAGCTGTTTTGCCTCATCTCTGAGATTTGAACGCATTTCCAACAACGGTGCCGATTTGACTGCCACCTTATCTCCTCCTCCTCTAGAGGAGGAGGGGGATGCTCCTAGGATTTTGAACCTGGCTGGCTGGATCGCGCAACGGCAGCCAGGGCATCCAAGGCCCGCAAGTTGTTGAGAGTGTCTTCGTTTGAAATTTGCATCGCTTCATCCTTCAGCATCGCCGACTGGAAGTCTTCCACAAGCAGCGCATAGGGGTTTGCAGCTTCAACCGAAACTTCTTCGAACTCATCGCCACGCCAGAGCCGGATCTTGAAAGACTCGCCCGGCCACGCCACAAGCGCCCCTCGGGTAACTTCGATACGACCGGTCTCCCCGCAAATGGAGTAGTCGCAATCGAAAGGAGCAAGCAGACTGCAAGCAAAATATCCGTTGATCTGTTCAGTAAAAGACATAGCTCCGGCAAAGTTAACATCGACTCCGCTCTCGTTATAATGTGCGACCGCAGCAAAACGGGCAGGTTCTCCCGCAATCATGCGCATAAAACTCACACAATAACATCCCAAATCGAGCAGTCCTCCCCCTCCAGCTTCTTTGCTCAGGCGAATGTCCCCAGGTGGACAGGCGGAATTGAACTGTGCCCGCATTAGTAGAGGACGTCCAATTACACCCTCTTCCACAAGCGCTTTCACTCGGCGGGTGAGCGGATGGTAACGGAACATCAGCGCCTCTGAAAGTAACAAATTATGGGATCTAAATTTCTCCACCATCCTAATAGCGCTTTGCGCATTGTCAGCAAGGGGTTTTTCGCACAAAACCGGTTTGCCAGCTTCGGACGCTTTAATGCTCCACTCAGCATGCATCGAGACGGGCAGTGGGTTATAGATTGCATCCACATCGGGGTCAGCGAGTAGTGCTTCATAGCTGCCGTGCGCTTTGGGAATTTGATGTTTTTTTGCGAATTCCATCGCTTTTTGAAGGTCACGACTGGCAACCGCCGCCACATCGCCCAACTTAGTCTGACGAATAGCTGGTATCATCGCAGAAGCGGCGATGCGGGCTGTGCTGAGAATACCCCAGCGAATTCTTTTTGCGTTATTCATATTTGTGATGTGAGTTGGTTAAACGTGACAAGCGCCAAATAAGCGATTTATGTCACAAAGAATTTCATATACTCATTTTATCTCCAAATTTCTTTTTGGTTTTAAGTATTATCCCTCCTTCCCTTTGGAATGTGAGTGAAATTTGGTGAGCATTTCACGCATTTCTCGGAGAAATATCTGGTTTTGCAGAGCAGATCGCGATGATTTTTTCTGGAATAACACATGGGGCAATGAAACCCCGTGTGGGATAATCACGCAAACGTTCGATTTCTCCCACCAGAAGCTCGTCCAAATTCTGTTCTTTCCCGGCAAACAATCGTCGCTCTTCGTCGTAATCGGTCTGTGGTGGAAAATTAAAATACTCTATGCCAGGATAGAGCAATCGGAGAGTAAGGCCAACGCGCAACTGCCGGTAGGCGTTTGCAACGAGCACCACACGTTGTATTCCTTTAGAAAAGGTCGCTACCCCAGTTTGTTTTGCCAGAATCCGATCGCTGAACGTCAAATTTTCAGATGTATTCGTTGACTCAGTTTCTAACAATATCGAAGATCTCGGGATCTCCGGGGCTGTCTGCTGGAGTTGTTCAAGAAAGAATATTGCTTCCGCCATATTGAGATCGGCCGTCCCTGCACCACGTCCCCCGGTAAAAAGAATACGTGGAGCTACTCCAAGTCTGAAAAGATCGCCACATGTAGCTGGAATTTTAGGGTCGAAATGTCCAAAACCAATAATAAGGTCGCACCTGGGTATTTCAGCTAATTCGTGCCGGACAGCGAGAAACTCGAAGGCCTCCCGGTAGAGTGAGTGAAAAGTTTGCTTATTCAAGCGACCAACGTCCAATCAAAACAAACAGCACCGGGCACTCCTCTGTCCAAGAGAAGATCGTAAGCCTCCTGTGCGTTGGCCGGAGAAAAAACTTTAGAAATCACATCGCTCACACAGAGACGCCGCTCCGAAATGAGCGTCAAAACAGCTTCGAGATCAGGTTTTTGGAAGTCTCTTGGGAAATAAAATTCAGCCTCTTTCATAAAGGCATCCAAATAGGGGATGCAAAACTCTCCGACGTAACTCCCTTGCACAACGTAGCAAACGGATTTGCGCGGTTCGTCATCCCACGGTTTTTCTTTGCCCAGCGAAAGGAATTCAGGGATCAAACCTCGGACCCCGGTCGCATCAACCAATACGTCTCCACCATCGCCTATGTGCTCTTGGAACGCCTGCCGTATGCCCGCACGAGTATCTACTGCTTTTGCGCCGGACTGTCGCAGCAGAGCAACCCGCTCGGAGGAAATATCCCCGCCAACAACATCAGCACCCAAAGCCCGATAAATTCTGGCAGAGAACTGGCCGATGGGACCTAATCCAAGAACAGCTACAGTTTTACCTTCAACTGGAAACACGCTGCGAACGCCGTGATAAGCTATGGCCGCCAAACGGGCCGCTGCGGCCTCGGCAAAGGTCACGTTATCCGGGATACGAACGAGCGCGGATTCTGATCTCACAGCGTAGCCCACATGCCCACCCCACTGAACCATCAAACCTTCGCAGCGTGCAGTTCCTCCCACACACACGCGCTCGCCTTTTTGATACTTGCTTCCCGCACCGGTTTGCTCAACAACACCCACAAGGGCATAACCTGGCAGGTAAGGAAATGACTTCGCTTCCCCTTTGCCCGACATACAGCGCAACTCAGTGCCCTGACTTATGCAGCTGAATGCGGATCGCACAAGCACTTCTCCAGGCTCAGGTGAGGGGATTTCCACATCAAGAAATTCAGCACGATTCGCGCCGGTGATAACGATGGCTTTTGTTTGCATCGGAGATAATTTTGTAAATAAACAGTATGCTCAGAGGCAGGATTAGGGTTAATATTTTGGGGTTGGCTAGTCAAAAAAAGACTGGGGCCGGCTTAATCCTCGAGGTCCTCCAAGCATATGATGAGCAAAAAGCCTATGTGCTCCTAACATGGATGTCAATCTTCATGGGCTGAAAGTTTTTGGAGTGCCAAACCGTGGAAATTTTTGGATCATCCAAAGGTGCGGAATCTTATCAATTTATTTGTCGCGCTCCCGCGAGTACGCTTTTTTTTGCTTGTGAGTAAATTTTACAAATTATCTGATCTGACCTTCGATTCTTCGCCAGGTTGCGAACCTTCTTACCGTCTTCAGACTGGTCACGGGGAAAATATCAAATTTCCATCCAGGCAATTTCTCATTTTACCGCGGCTTCTACCGCCAGGAGCGTTTTCATTTCCCTATCATTACCATCTCCATTCGGAAGAACTCTTCATCGTCGTAAAAGGCTGCGCAACATTGCGCACACCGGACGGCTTTCAAGAACTCCCCGAAGGCAGTGTGGTATTTTTCGAAAAAGGGCCCGCCGGAGCGCATCAACTTCGCAACGAAGGAGCCGAACCGTGTATTTATCTCGATTTTCGAACAACACCCGAATCGGACGTTTGTGTCTATCCCGATTCGGGAAAAGTGCTTTTAATGCCAGAAGGTGGCATCTATCTCAAAAACCAGTCCGTCGGATATTTTGAAGGCGAAGAATCGCCGTTGTCCCACTGGGAGCGTGCGAAGCGACACAATAAAACAGGGGAAAAAACTGCGGAATGAGAGGCCCCAGTGAGGTGTTTGTTGCCTGCTCTTCCAGGTTCATTAACCCGCTGTTCTCACACCTTTTCTAGTGAGACGCAGAGATTTCCCGACGTGGCAAGGCGCGGTGCGGAGAGAGACGAAGAAAAGTATGGAAAAAACAGACTGCCCGAGGAGCGAACAAGCGCAACACCACCACAATGGCAAAGAGCCAGCCGCAGGACAACAGGAGTGAGAAATGCGGTTACCAGGCCACCTAAGATAGGAGCTTAAAGAGCGAAGTTAGACCGTCATTGAACTTACGGATCTCATTTATTGGATCCTTTCCTTACTTAAAAAAACACTCCTGCCGTTTTTCGAGCTATGGCTGCGAGGCGCATACTCTTACTGTGCGAGGGCGTTCTATTTTGAACGCATGGTGGAATTCAACGAATCACCTTGATTTTTACTGCGTCCGATAAAACCAAACAATAAAGGCATAATGAAAAACGTGGCCAAAAGTCCTATGTGCTCCTCGAAGTTGAGTCGAAGCATTTCAAGAATGCTCAGATGGAGTCCGATGAGCGTCAGTGCTCCAAAAAAGGCCCAACGTTTATTGATCAACAATAGAAATGCAAAGAACTCTATGAGCAACCCTGATCCAAAGACGATCATTGCAATCCATGGGTGCGTGGCGAGGTATTCGGGGACATCCACCATCCAGAATCCCGAAGGTTCTTGCAAACGATTGTAGTGATACATCTCATTCGTTTTGATGAGTTGCAAAGCCAGATTTGGTGTGCGCAAGATCCAGGTTCCTTCAGTGCGAATGAGTTTTGTGACAGCGGAGACGACGTAACCAGCAACGATAATATTTCGAGACCAATCGGCCGCAGCTGCAGAGCTTTTCCACGATGGAAAGAGAACCGTGCGTGGGTTGGTGTGACTTTCCGCGATGGCATAGATTAAATGCACAATGAACTGAGTCAGCACAACCATTGCCAAAAGTTGGGTGCTGTGGCCTATGGCACCCTGCGAATTCATCAAAGTGCCCGTGGCCACTGTAAAAAAGACCATGTAACCCAAAGCGAGTAAATGGAGGATACCGGCTGCATAGCAAACGAGTGCGGCAAGGTAAAAACCGGAGAGTAATCTGAGCAGTGAGGGAGAACCAATAAAAGCAAAATCAATCCACTGACCTAGACCATGCGGTTTTGGCATCGAATCAAAACCGGGCCAGTTACTTCGCAAGCTCCAAAGGAGCAAAAAAGCCATTGCGAATCTAAGTGCGACCAACTCCCATGGGCGGTGTTCAAAAGGGCGTGGCGGTGTATTCATTCGACCTCTACCCCTCCCTCGGGATCTGGTGGGTGGCTGGCTCCGGCAGACGGCTGCGGTTCGGCCCCCGAAGAAATGGAGGCGAGCGGAGTTTCTTGACGGCGCAAGATTCCATTTTCATTTGTCAGAACGACTCTGACAAGTTCAATATCGGAGGAGGGATATATTTCGCGCTGACCCGGGCTCATCCGACGAACAAGAAAATCCAATAGGTAAGTGGCTGCGGCCGACTGCTCATCCGGTGTTGCATCGGAACGCCGCGCTCCCCTTGAACGAACCTTCCTATCCACCTCCGACTGGTAGATCTTTTTTGCCCTAGATGAGTTAATATTGTAGGCCGCCAGAATCGGGACCGGACGCCCATCAGGGACAGTGCGGACGTAAACTAGATCGGCTTTGTCATCCAACCTCGAATACATTGGGAAGTTGGAAAACGGATAAAACTCCCCGATGCAATGGAGTGCAAGAGTCAACGCTGCCACACGTTTGAAAGGTAACTTTCGGAGCGCAAAAAGCAGAGCGCACACCCTGCTTGTCAAGAACTGGTGGGCAGAACCGAAAGAAGGCATGGAAAATTTACTGCTGCAAAAGATAAAGGGAGAGCGTCAGTTCCCAACATTTCGGTGAATCCAGATGCTCTGGAGAAGCCCTATGCTAAAGAGAATAAGCGTGGCAAAAGTACCACCATAACTCAGAAGAGGTAAAGGGAGACCTGTGATCGGAACAAAAGAGACCGTCATGCCGGTATTGAGGAAAATATGCGTAAAGAAAAGTGCAGCAATCCCCGTTGCCATCAAGGCACCCAAATGATCGGCAGCTTTGAGCCCTATGTAAATGGCTGTAAGAATGAAAACCGTGAGAGCAAAAAGCAGAATCAACGTTGGAGCGAGCCCAATTTGTTCGGCGATAACGGCGAAGATGTAATCGTTGTGCGCTGTGGAGATGGGAATGAAGCCGTTGGCGTTTTGGGTATTGGGTGCCAGCCAGCCACGACCAGTGAGTCCGGCGGAGCCGATGGCCGTCAACGCTTGAAGAATGGCATAACCTGAATCGAGCGGATCTCGCTCTGGATCAGTAAACACCATGAGGCGGTCGAGTTGATAGCCTTGGAGAACAAACGCGATTGCCAAAGGCGCACAGATACCACATCCGGTAATCACCAGCAGAGCGATCCAGCGTTTGGGGATGCCACCAACAAAAAGCATCGCCAGCACAATAGGAACCCACACAAGGGCCGAACCAAGATCAGGTTGGATAAGTATCAACAGGAAAGGTCCCCCAACCAACATACCTGCAAAGAGAATTCGCAACCAGGGAGCGACAGGGTTCATCGTAGGCCCCGTTTCACTCAACACAAGTGCAAGTATGAGAATCCCTCCCAGAACAGCCACTTGTGAGGGTTGAAATTCTATCGGGCCTATCTCGAGCCAACTTTGGGCTCCGGAGCGATGAACCCCACGAATTTCTGTAACAATGAGAAGGATCAGTCCAACGACGTAAATAACGATTGCGCCAAATTTCTCCCTGACCCATCGGTAGTCAATCAAAGCAACGGCAAAGTGCAGCCCAAATCCCAAGATGACCCAGATAGTTTGTTTGACCCATAATTTGCTCAGATAGTGCCATGACCCAGACCTCATGTAAGTTGCGCTGTAGATAGCCATAACTCCGAAGACACTAAAGAAAATGGTCAGAGCAAGCAGCAACTTGTTCATCTGCAAGAGCTTACCGAGGAGTGAATTACTCTCAAAATCAATCCCCTGCGGACGGAGGCCACCGAGAGTTTCATATGAAAAAGATCTTTGCCGAATTGCTCCAAATAATGGTTTTCTGCGTTGGTAGCGTTTTCCGATCATAGTTTTGGAACGGAGGCGAGAAGCCGCCTGGTGTATTCATGCTGTGGCGAGGTGTAAATTTCTTTTGCATCGGCGTCCTCAATAATACGCCCCCGGTGCATTACGAGGACTCTCTGGCTGACATGCTCAACAACCGCAAGGTCATGAGCGATGAAAAGGCAAGCGAGCCCAAACCGCTCCTGAATGTCTTGAAGAAGATTGACGATTCCGGCTTGGACACTGACGTCCAGCGCACTGACTGGTTCGTCGCAGATAAGAAATTCCGGCTCAACGGCAAGAGCACGCGCAATGCCGATGCGCTGCCGCTGACCGCCGCTGAACTCATGTGGATACCTTTCTGTATGGTCAGCCTCGAGGCGTACCATTTCTAGCAGTTTCCGCACGCGATCCCGCCGTTCTGCCTTGCTGATCTCAGGGTAGTGTATTTCAAGCGGCTCTGAAATGATTTTGCCAATCGTCATCCGAGGGTTAAGCGAACCAAAGGGATCCTGAAAAATCATTTGAACTCGCCGCCGTAGAGGGCGGAAGGCGGATTCGCTCATACCAACAATTTCGTTGCCAAACAACTTTATGGACCCCGAAGTCGGTTCGACCAACCGAATAAGGGCCCTTCCTAAAGTGGACTTCCCGCTGCCGCTTTCCCCAACAAGACCAACGGTCGTTCCTGGTTCAATGGTAAAACAGACGTCGTCCACCGCACGAATAAATTCCCTCCTCCGCTTGAACAGGCCGTTGCCGGCGGAAAAATAAACTTTTAAATCCTTAACTTCGACGATGGGCACAGATAAAAATTAGCGCCGAGTGACGTCCGTTCAACTCGGAATGCATCAGATACGGATGTGAGGAATTGGCCTGAATTCAGGCTGGTGTTATTTTGCAGAGATCGCCAGAAGAAGATCCTTGGTTTTCACCGTATCTCCAACTGCAATGTAAATTTCGGAGACGATGCCATCACATGGGGCTGAGATGGAGGTGTTCATTTTCATCGCCTCTAGTGTGAGCAGTTTATCTCCGGCACGCACATGAGAACCGACACCTACTGCGAGGCTGGTGATAGCACCTGGAATGGGTGCGGCAATGTGACCGGGATTTGAAGGGTCGGCCTGCGGAAGAGCGCGCACTTTAGGCTGCACGGAGCGGTCAACAATCGTGATCTGCCGCGAGACACCGTTAAGTTCAAAAGTGAGCGTCCTTCGCCCATCTGCATCGGCCGGAGTGACGTGGAAAAGCCGTATGTAGAGGGTTTTGCCTTCTTCGATGTGAACAGAAATCTCTTCGCCTGGGCGGAGACCGTAGAAGAAACATGGTGTTGGCAGAACAGAGAGATCAGAGTATTCGCGGCGGATTTTGTGGTAATCCAGAAAGACCTGTGGGTACATCAGATAGGATAGGAGTTCTTCTTCCGATGGCGAGTGGCGCAATTTTGTCTCCAGCTCGGCTGCCAGCAGACCTAAATCAACCGGCTTGGCATGGGCACCGGGACGATCTTTGATCGGCTTACGTCGCCCGAGAACGATCTTCTGCAACTTTTGAGGCCAGCCTCCCGGCGGCTGACCGAGCCCGCCAGCGAGCATGTCAATAACCGACTCCGGTAAAGGGGTCCCAGGCGGCAGAGAGAGGACGTCATCCGCACGGATTCCCTTGGTCACGAGGAACATTGTCAGATCTCCAACCACTTTGCTACTTGGAGTTACTTTGACAATATCACCAAAGAGCTGGTTCACTTCTGCATAAGTCCGCGCGATCTCGCGCCACCGGCCGGAAAGCCCCATACTGGCGGCTTGCTCTTTGAGGTTTGTGAATTGCCCCCCGGGCATTTCGTGAAGATAGACCTCCGCAGAGCCCGTTTTGGGAGCGGTGTCGAATGGGTGATAGAAGGTGCGAACATGCTCCCAATAATCCGAGAGTTCGTTTAGTGCGTCGAGATCGAGACGCGTGTCCCGAGAAGTATTGCGGAGCGCAGCAACGAGGGAGTTAAGGTTCGGCTGACTGGTCGAACCCGACATAGATGCCAAGGCCGCATCGACCACATCGACACCGGCATCGCAGGCGGAAAGGATGGATGCGGCATTAATTCCACTCGTGTCGTGAGTGTGAAAATGGATCGGAATTCCTACTTCCTGCCTAAGTGTTTTGATTAGTTTCGCGGCGGCATATGGGCGGCACAGGCCTGCCATATCTTTAATAGCAAGGAAATGGGCTCCTGCGGCCTCGAGTTCTTTGGCAAGAGCGACATAATATGAGAGGTTGTATTTCTCCCGGGTGGGGTCAAGGATGTCCCCAGTGTATCCAATTGCGGCCTCGCAAATGGAACCAGTCTCCAAAACAGCGTCCATTGCGGGGCGCATGTTCGGCACGTAATTAAGCGAATCGAAAATCCGGAATAGGTCAATGCCAGCTTCAGCGGAACGGCGGACAAACGCTTTGACAACGTTGTCGGGATAAAACGAATACCCCACCGCATTGGAGCCTCGCAGCAGCATTTGAAAAAGAATATTTGGGATGCGCGCGCGGAGTTCATGAAGACGCTGCCAGGGGTCTTCGTGTAAGAAACGCATGGCAGTGTCGAAGGTGGCCCCGCCCCACATTTCAAGGCTAAAGAGGTTCGGAACTCGCCGAGCGAGGGCGTCTGCAACAGCCAGCATATCGTAGGTGCGAACGCGAGTGGCCATCAAGCTCTGGTGTGCATCACGAAGAGTGGTGTCCGTAAGCAGAAGCGCTTTCTGTGCACGGGTCCATTTGGCAAAGCCGACAGGGCCTAGTTCTAAAAGTTTTTGTCGTGTACCGGGCGATGGGACGGTGCGATGATCCCATGTTGGCAAAGGCGGGGCTGTGAAAGGCTGTGAGGGGAGCCAGCCTTTGGCATGGGGATTTCCATTGACGACAATGTCGCCAATAAAGGACAAAAGACGATTGGCCCGGTCTCGTCGTGGTCTAAATTGAAAAAGCTGGGGAGAGGTATCGATCAGACGCGTGGTGGCAGCCCCTGAGCGAAATTCAGGATGCAAGATGAGATTTTCGAGAAAGGGGATGTTGGTCTTAACCCCCCGGATGCGAAATTCGTGTAGAGCACGCTCCATTCTCGAAAGCGCTATTTCAAAGGTCGGTCCTTTGGCGGTCACTTTGACAAGAAGCGAATCGTAGAAGGGGGTGATGGTGCTCCCGGAATCGCCCATGCCCGCATCAAGGCGAAGGCCAAAGCCCGCAGCGGATCGGTAGGTGATGATTTTACCGTAGTCAGGAGTGAAGTTATTGGCAGGATCTTCAGTAGTGATTCGGCACTGAATAGCGTAGCCGTTTCGCGGAATATCGTTCTGTTGTGGAATGCCAACTTCGTGTGCGTGAAGAGAGTGCCCTTGGGCAATGAGAATCTGACTGCGAACAAGATCCAGGCCTGTAATCTCTTCGGTGACGGTATGCTCAACCTGAATTCGGGGGTTCATTTCGATGAAAAACCACTCGCCTGAATCCATGTCTACGAGAAATTCGACTGTGCCCGCGTTGTCGTATTCGACCTTCGATGCGATACGGACAGCCGCCTCGTAAAGTTTGTGCCGGATTTCCTCGTTAAGATTGATTGAGGGAGCAATTTCAACGACTTTTTGGTGGCGACGCTGAACAGAGCAATCGCGCTCATGCAAATGGACAACATTTCCATGGCGATCGCCAAGGATTTGCACCTCAATATGTTTCGCCCGAGCGACGTAACGTTCGAGGAAGACCGCGGCATTTCCAAAGGCTCGCCCTGCCTCAGTTTGAGCCTCATCAAGCAGCGTCGGTAGCTCATCGGCCGATCTCACAACACGCATCCCCCGCCCCCCCCCACCATGAGCTGCTTTAATAATCAGGGGAAAACCGATTTTTCGGGCAGCATCGAGTGCGCGCCGACGGTCTTTTATGGGGCGCTCGGTGCCAGGCAGAGTGGGAACGCCTAAGGAACGGGCCAGACGGAGAGCTGCCACTTTGTCCCCCATGATGTCAAGCAGTTCGGGTTTGGGACCGACAAATGTCAGCCCAGCAGAAGCACAAGCACGGGCAAAATCGGCATTCTCTGAGAGAAAACCATAGCCTGGATGCACCAAATCCACCCCCCGTTCGACAGCAACTTCAACGATGCCCTCGATGTCGAGATAAGCTCCAACGGGCCCTTTTCCTTTCCCTACAAGGTAAGATTCATCGGCTTTGAAACGGTGCATCGAAAAGCGGTCTTCCTCGGCGAAAATAGCAACTGTTCGAAGACCAAGCTCAGTGGCGGCACGAAAGATGCGAATGGCAATCTCACTCCGATTTGCGACAAGAAGTTTCATCAAAAAGAGGGTGCGCCTAGCGGCCGTGCGATTGGGTGAAAGAATACGGAATAAGACATCGGGAAAATAGTTTTAGAAAAAACCTGTGGCGATCAATGCACAAACTCGCGGAAGCCAGACGTCAGTTCTGGGGGGGCTGTATGCCGAGAATTGTAAAGATGGCAAAAACTAACAATCCAAGAGAGAAAAGTGATAGCAAAATCGTGACGGTGCTGAAAGCATCTTTTTTCCGAACATGTTTTTTGAAAGCCGCGGAAAAATCGGGTGGGGTGACGCTTTTCTTTGAAATTTCTGCGGCTGCGCGGCTGACTTCGGGTAATGACTTGAGGTTCTCGTTCTCTTTGCCAGTGAGGTAGAGGGCTTCGACCTGTCCAAATCGGATTTTTTCTCCCCCTTCTAAGCGATGCAAAGTGATCGGCTCGCCATTCACACGCGTTCCATTTGTGGAATTGAGATCGCGTAAGACGTACCCGCCGGCTTCAGAGGTGAATTGAGCATGATGTCCGGAGACGGAGGCATGATCGACCATGATCATGTTGTCTTCGTAGCGCCCGAGAGTGACTTGAGGCGCCTCCAAATCGAAAGTCATTTCCTGTTGGTTTTCTGGGAGAGAGAGGATCAGGTGTGCCATTTGCGGAGGAACGATAGTCGTGGTGGTGGAAGAAGATGAAGGCTTATAAGGAAATGTAGCCTTTCAGCGAGATTGATCAATCAAATTGGCAAATTCCTTGAAAAAGTATTTTGCGTCATGTGGACCAGGAGCTGCTTCGGGATGGTATTGTACACTCATGACTGGAAGAGAACGATGGCGCAGCCCCTCCACGGTGCCATCGTTGAGATTGACGTGTGACACAGAGACGTCTCCTGGCAAAGAGTCAGGATCCACCGCAAAACCGTGGTTTTGAGATGTGATACTCACTTTGCCTGTGGCCAGATCTTTGACAGGCTGATTCCCACCGCGATGCCCAAATTTGAGCTTGAAAGTCCGCCCGCCGAGGGCAAGACCCAGTAACTGATGTCCTAGGCAAATGCCAAAGATTGGTTTCTTTCCCAATAGCACGCGGAGAGTTTTGTGCGCATAGTCCAAAGCTGAAGGGTCACCAGGGCCATTCGAGAGAAAAATACCGTCTGGATTCATTGAAAGGATTTCTTCCGCTGTTGCTGTCGCGGGGTAAACCCTGGTGCGGAAGCCGGCCTGGCGGAGTCTTCTAAGAATATTTAGTTTGATACCAAAATCCATGGTCGCGATTCGATATTTCACAGGGGGCAGCGGGCTAATCTCTGCGGCGGACGCTCCATTCGCACCACCGCCAACTACGAGTCGCCATTCACCGCTGCGGGTATCTTCAGGGTCCCATTCGTAAGGCTGTAGTGTACTCACAGCTTTTGCGAAGTCCATGCCGACGACTCCCTCACTTGATCGTGCCTTTGCAACGGCATCTGGTGGTGAGAGTTTGGCGGTCAGGCAACCACGCATTGCACCGAGTTCTCGAAGATGCCGGGTCAGAGCTCGGGTGTCCACCCCTCTTAAGCCGGGAATGTTCCAATGCTTCAGGTAATCGTCCAAAGATATTTCCGCCCGCCAGTTGCTAACCACCGGACTTAATTCCTCGATGATAAAAGCTTTAGCACCTGGCCGACAAGATTCATTATCGTCTTCCGTTATGCCGTAATTACCGATGAGTGGGTAGGTCATCGCCACCATCTGCCCAAAATACGAAGGATCGGTTAGAATCTCCTGATATCCAGTCATCGAGGTATTGAAACATACTTCTCCGGTAACTGTTTCAAATGCCCCAAAGGTTTCTCCATGAAAAATGCGCCCGTCTTCAAGGGCTAATATCGCGTGCATTGTCTAAAGTATCAAGATATCTGGGACGTTTTGCAACACAGATTCAAACAACAAAAAACAAATAAAAAGCCGGTTTTAATTTTTTCACCCTTCAGGGGCGAGTGACAATGTGTTTTCCACATTTTCAATGGATACTGTTCAGCGTTTATAATTCAGGGCACCACCTCGAATAGACGAAACCAACCAAAGCGTCTGTGCTCCACAAGCCACTCGGGTCCTGGTTCTTGCAAAGTTCCAAATCTCTCAAGCCTTAGACCTATCGGATGGCGTCCTGGACTTTTGCCCAGCAGAACGACAGCGGATCCTACCGTTCGTTCCGCCACGTCTGCCACCACCCATCGAATCCGTCGACGGTCGAGCAAGCGAGCGGCTTCAAGCCAGTCTGAAGCAGCGAAAAATTCTGCTGTATCTAAAATACCAGGCAAACTTTGATGTGATGTGCCGCCAACGGCAGGTTGCCCACTCCAATAGGCCAATGGGGGACAGAGCCAGTAAGGTGCCATGATCCCGCGTTGCTGGGCGTCCCTGGCACCCTCGATTTCTTCGGCTGCGCGTATGCTAAGTGCCATCCGGCGCAACGAAATACCATCAGCCAAGTCATCACCTCGGCGATCAACAGAAGAGCTCGAAAACACCAGACGATCCCACTCACTTGCAGGATACCAAACCACAGAGATCACCGCCCAAATGGCTACGCTCCTGCGGATGATGGCTGGGTTCATTGACGCCACAAGAGGAATTAAATTTCTCCCTGCAAATGGAGCCATCAAAGCCATCCCGCTTGCGGCATAAGGAGCCCACCGTCGTTGCCAAAAAAAAAGGGCCATCAGGATTGTCAGCAAAAGCAATCCGGTGATGGCTTCACCAAGACCCTCGGTGCCTTTTTTAACTGCGCGAATCCCGCCAGCCGTGAGGCCCATAAACACAAAAAGCATTCCCCAACCCATCCAGGAAAGGGCCGCTTCGAAACTTCCCTCCCCCAGTTCTGGTATAAGTTTCGCCCATCGGCCAAACGCCTCCCCGATACCAGGCAGTGTAATCGTGGGACGCTCAATAACTAACAACATCAGAAGCGGTGGAGCGGCTCCTAATAATGGAAAACAGGCTGCACGCAGAGATTGTGCTAGCGCCGGAAGGGGGCGTCCCGCAAGCCTTAAAGCCAGGCGACCCGTCAAAGAGGCCCCTAGCCCAGCGAGCAACATAATAACGGGCTCAAAAAGGGACACCCAAATCGCTAGACCCCAGAGAAATCCGACGGTTATTCCTAAACGCTGTTTTTGCCTACTATTTGGCCGACTTTTCTCCTGGCCTAATCCCTCAAGCCATCTCGTTGATAAGACAAAAGCAATGGTCAATAATGGGAGCAGCAACGCTTGATGATCCGGACGACCAAGCAAGCCTGCCCAAGCAACAGGGGGGATGACGGATAACGCCACCAGCGAGATCCATCGCCCAGGTTGGCGCTTTGGCCATGCGTAAAACAATCCCACGGTGCCGACTCCAAAAAGCACCGGTCCGACGATAGCTCCGGCAAAATCAAGAGCCTCAACCTCAAACCTCCAATTCGAGGGGAGCACACGGGCAATTACTGCGAGCGCGACGATGAAATAATCCAGTGGTGCGGTCGTGTGCGGGTTAACCCCGTCGGGCCAGTTTTCAAATTCATGATGCCGGATGAGAATGCCCGGATGATCAAGCACACGCGCAGCCCTCGACATTCGGGCGTAGCAATCGCCATCTAAAAAGAAGGCTGCCCCATCGGCAAAAACACAATTGCAGTTCCAACAACGACAGACCAATCCCAGCAAAATAACCACAACCAGAGTGACTGTCTGTGGCAAGGTCGCCGAGTTGGGAAATGAGTTGGTCAACGATTTCTGTGTGGTTCTCACCGCGGCCCGCCGAGTGTTCAGGCGAAGGTTTTTAACGCCTCCAACCTGAGAAGAGCACGTCCTGACTCAATCTGCTCGCGAGCAAGAGCGACTCCGGAACCGTATTCAGAGACGAGCCCCGAAACGAAAAGCGCTGCAGCAGCGTTGGCTTCCACAGCGGCCTGCAGAGGCCCCGAGACGTCTCCTCTGAGCAGTCCAACAAGAAGTTCTGCGTTTTCAGAGGCACTCCCTCCCTTGAGAAGTTCTACTCCAACCGGTCTTACCCCGAATGTTTCGGGGAAGAGTTCAAAGAGCGACACACGCGAATTATCGAGGAGAGCCGCTTTCGTGGGCCCACAGATCGATACTTCGTCCATGCCCATCTTTCTCCCATCCGAGCCGGAAACAACCATCGCCCGTCGTCGGCCCATCAGACCCATAACCTCGGCAAAATATTCCACAAGTTCCGGCCGAAAAATACCGGCTAGCTGATATTGAGGTCGTGCGGGATTAAGAAGCGGGCCGAGTATGTTAAAAACGGTTAACACTCCTCTTTCGGCCAAGACACGGCGCACTCCCGCAACTGCTCTAAACGCCGGATGATATTTGGGAGCGAAAAGAAACACTAATCCTGTCTCTCTGAGGCAGCATGCAACCCGTTCGATTGGAAGATCGATAGAAACCCCCAGAGCCTCCAAGATATCCGCCCCGCCGGATTTTGAGCTAATACCACGGTTACCGTGCTTGACGACAAAAGCCCCTGCTGCAGCCAGGATAAAACAGGCTGCCGTTGAAATGTTAAAAAGCTCAAGCCGGTCCCCTCCGGTGCCGCACAAATCAATAAGTGGACCACTAAAATCTCCTGGAAAAATCATGGGATCTTCCGCTCTTCTTAAAAAAGCCGAAGCAAGCCCGGCAATTTCGGCGGGTGTTTCGCCTTTGACGGCAAGAGCTTCGAGAAATTCGGCCTTCACTTCATCGGCAAATTCATCCGTAGTGAGAGCTATCACGGCGGGCTCGAAGTCAGACGCGTCGAGAGAGACACCATTGCGAAGTTTTTCGATGAGATCGCGCATGAGAAGAATTGTATATTAGAACAGGATTTTTGGGAGCCCGCATTTTTACAAACCGACGGCGTCACGCACACGCATGAGAACCCCACGGGCGGTCTCGCGAGCCTGAGCAGCTCCTTTTTTTAGAATAGCTTCTACGCCCTCTCGATCAGCGATCAATTCCGCCCGACGTTCGCGCATCGGGCGAAAAAACTTCACAACCGCCTCGAAAAGTCGTTGTTTGAATTCACCGTAACCAGTCCCGCCCTCGCAAAATTGACGCTCCATCTCAGCCACATCTGCTGGAGGCGCCACAGCGCGATACAGGGCAAGGATGGTAGAGCCCTCAATCGGCTTTGGTTCTTCCAGGGGTGTTGAGTCGGTGGTGATGGACATGATGCGCTTTCGAAGGATCTTTTCCTCTGCAAATGGCTCGATGGTGTTGTTGTAACTCTTGCTCATTTTTCGCCCATCCAGTCCCGGCAGAGTAGCAACATTTTCGCGAATGACAGGCTCTGGCAGGCGGAGAAAATTGCCACCATAGGTTTCGTTAAACTTCACAGCAATATCGCGGGTGACCTCGATATGTTGTTTCTGGTCCTGTCCCACCGGAACAAGGTGGCTGTCGTAGATTAAAATATCAGCAGCCATCAGCACAGGATAGCTAAAAAGCCCATGCGATGCTGAAAGTCCTCTGGCAATTTTGTCTTTAAAAGAATGACAGCGCTCGAGTAGCCCCATGGGAGTCAGGGTGCTGAGGATCCACGTCAGCTCAGTGACCTCAGGCACATCGGACTGCCTGAAGAAGGTGCACTGCGAGGGATCGAGACCACAGGCAAGAAAATCCACAGCCACCGCTTGGACGTTTCTGCGCAAGACCGCGGCATCACGCACGGTTGTTAGGGCGTGAAGGTCGGCTATAAAGTAGTAAGCGTCGCCAGATGCTTGCATTTCAATGGCTGGGCGCATCATGCCGAAATAATTACCGAGATGAGGGATGCCGGTCGGTTGAATGCCAGACAAGATACGGGGGCGGCTCATAAGACGATGTTTAAGATAAAAAAGTTTAAGGAATAATGGAAACGGGGGTGCCGACAACGACTTTTCCAAAAATCATCTCAGCAATGTGTCCAGGTAACCGGATACATCCATGCGATGCAGGATACCCTGGTAATTCTCCTTCATGAAGGCCAATACCTGTCCATGTCAGCCGCATGAAATGCCACATCGGTGCCCCAACGAATCGAGTGCCACTTGGGGCAGAATCAATCCGAGTGCTAACGCCAGATCGGACGATACGGCCCTTGTTGTCAACATAGCTGCCGTAGATATTTGAGCGGTGCTCTTTGTTCTTTTGAAGAATAGTGAAGTCGCCTGTCGGTGTCCACCCAGCGCGCTTGCCTGTGGAGACAGGAGTGTCTATTACGATTTGGTCGTTAGCGATTAGAAATGCGCGTTGTTTAGAAATTGACACCACAATTCGTGCTGTATCGGGTGTCATGCGTTCAAGAAGTTGTGAGGAGATTTTTGGAGCCTCCTGCTCCTGAATGAGCTCGCTGGCCTTTTTGCGTTCAACACGCTGGCGCGGAGCCGTCGGAGGCTGCGAACGGGGGACTTCTTGCGGCGCGCTAGAAGATTCCACAACAACCTGGCGAACTTGGGGCAAAGGGCTAACATGTTGACCCCGGGCGGGATTCCCCTGGGCCCAACTCGACGCCGTCAGCAAGCAAAAAAACAGAGCGCAAGCAGATTGGACTTCAAGAAGCGATATTTTTTTATTGAGGCAGCGGGCTATCATGAGCAGTATCTACCCGCAGCTTGCACGGGCAACCAGACGGGCGGTCTATAGATAACCCGTCGGGTTGGATGTTCAAACCAAGTTTAGCTCTTTCGCAGAATCGCCCGAACTCGCATTTGATCTCGTTTGTACCACTGCTACACCTTTTCGAATGATCGCATTTCTTAAAGGCATCTTGCACTCGGCTCTGCCAACCCGTGCGGTTATTGATGTAAACGGTGTTGGATACCAAGTCGAGATTCCACTGTCGAGCTTTGACAAACTCCCTTCACCTGGGGCAGAGGTGCGCTTGCTCACGCATCTGGCCATTAGGGAGGATGCTCAAGTGCTGTATGGCTTCATAACAGAAGCGGAGCGGGATTTGTTCCAGCTCTTGGTTCAGCACGTTTCCGGCGTAGGACCTAAATTGGCTCTGGCTGTTTTGAGTGGCATGCCCGTCGCTGTGTTCAAAGCAGCGGTGGTCAACGCCGATATTGTGGCCATCTCAAAGATCAGCGGACTGGGAAAAAAAACGGCTGAACGGATTGTCCTCG
The DNA here is from genome assembly GCA_937924445.1 of uncultured Chthoniobacterales bacterium. Taxonomy (GTDB): domain Bacteria; phylum Verrucomicrobiota; class Verrucomicrobiia; order Chthoniobacterales; family CALDSX01; genus CALDSX01. Next base: position 9,025 of record CALDSX010000105.1, on the reverse strand, counting down.
AATTGAAAGACAAAGTCGGTGTCGCAGCCGCATGGGAGGCTGCATCAACCACAAAATGTCCCGACCCGACATCATCTGCTATGAACGATGCCGTTCTCGCTCTGATTTCTCTTGGTTATAAACAAGTGGACGCACAAAAAGCGGTCCGCAAGGTGTTGGAACAGAGCACCTCTCCGGTCGCAGACGACCTCGTTCGTAGTGCTCTTCGCATTTTGGTCGGCTCCTGATGAGCATTGCACCGTCAACTACTTGCCACCTTCGCAACTCGATCGAGGCTGCGCGCTTCGTTATTTCTCAGATTCCCGACGGGGGATTGTTCGCAGGAAAAACGTGGCTAATTTCACCTGAGCCATTTCCTCTTTCAGCCCGTTTGGCTGCCGAAATCGAACATCTCGGGCATCATCTTTACCTTTTTTTAAAAGCGGCGGATCTCCTTTATCGCCGTTCGTGCAAAGGGACAGCACCAGCTTGGGTAGCAACGCTGCTTGATGCTGGCAAACCACCTGATGTTGTGGCTGCGGGTCGTGAGAGAATTCTCACCGATCGCATTCCCCAGATCATCCGCCCAGACTTGATCCTTGGTGAAGAGAGTTTTGCAGTTTCGGAAATTGACAGTTTACCCGGCGGGATAGGCCTTACAGCATGGCTCAATAAAACATATTCCTCGCTTGGCTTTGAGATTATTGGTGGCCCTCTGGGGATGATCGAAAGTTTTGCACACCTGCTCGATAATGGAGACATCTATGTCTCCAAGGAGTCATCAGATTACCGACCCGAGATGGAATGGATCGCCGACGAAATCGGCCGAGCTTTCAACAGGCGCGCGCCAAAAATTCTTGATGAACAAACACCCATTGAGGAGCTTTTTTGCAAGACAATCTATCGTTTTTTCGAATTATTCGATCTGCCAAACATTCCGCAGTGGCCCGCGCTATGGGCCAGAGCACATGAAAGAGAAATTTGGCTCACACCGGAGCCCAAAGCCTTCCTCGAAGAAAAACTTTGGCTCGCTTTCCTCCACCTCCACCCTCTGCGCGAATTTTGGACGAGAGAGCTTGGGGCACGCCATTTCGAGCGCCTGAAGAAAGCCATCCCTCGCGCGTGGGTCGTTGACCCAACACCGCTTCCTTACAACGCTGAACTTCCGGATCTCGGGATTCGGGACTTTGCCGAACTTGCAGACTTCAGCCAGAAAGATCGCGCGTTTGCGTTAAAAATCAGCGGATTTTCTCCACTCGCTTGGGGTAGTCGCGGCGTTATAATCGGACAAGACTCATCTCAGGTTCAATGGAGCGTTGCTCTGGAACGGGCGCTGTCAGATTTTCCTGCGCATCCCTGGATACTTCAGCGCTTCGCTCGATCGAAACTGGTGACACACCCTTATTTTGATAAGGAATCCGGGCGCATCGAACTCATGCAGGGACGGGTCCGCCTATGCCCTTACTTTTTTGTTGAAGACAATGCAAGCCACTTACGTGGCATTCTGGCGGCTATTGTACCTGCTGACAAAAAGTTGCTTCACGGGATGTCGGAAGCCATCCTCGCACCGTGCACGATCGTGAGCTGACATCACCCCAACACCGCCTCAGAAATACAAGAAATCGGGCAAAAAGTTTATTTTAAACATTTGAAAAATTTCGGCTTGTCTATTTCGACGTCTTGCTTAAATATCCAGCTTCGCGAGAGCTTGAACTCGGGCCCCGGTCTAAGCGTCTTGCTAATCAACCTTTCCTTTCAATTTGCTCCCACCTAGCTTGAGTCATTTTACCACCGCAATCGATCACACCCTCCTGGCCAGCGTTGACATGAGCGCAAAGCTCCTCACGCCGTCGATCTCATGGCTGAGCAATTCACTTTTGGTCTCGGTAATTGTCGCTGGTCTCATTCTTTTTTTTGCGCGACGTGCGACGAAAAGCTTGGGGCTCGTCCCGGCAAACACCCCACAAAATCTTTTTGAGTTCATCGTTGAACAGCTTTACGAAACGCTTGAGGGAATTGTTGGAAAAGAGCTTGTGGGTAAAGTGCTACCCTTCCTCTGCACCCTTTTCATTTTCATTGTCACCGCCAACTGGTTTGGTCTCCTGCCCGGTGTGGGCACCATAGGTTCGGTCGGGCCTAACGGGGAACTTGGACCTTTGCGCAGCGCTAATGAAATTGCCATACCATTGCTTCGTCCATCCAACGCTGATCTGAACATGACTTTTGGGATGGCTCTCGTCTTTATGTTCTTATGGTTAAATTGGACGATGCAAACGGTCGGATTCAAAAATTTCATGGTTCATATGTTTGGGCCCAAGGGTGGCTTGGGCAAAGCGATGGCACTCGGACTACTGCCTATTTTTATTTTCGTAGGATTCATCGAAGTCATCTCAACGGCTTTTCGACCTCTTTCCCTCTCCCTGCGTCTCTACGGAAATATTTATGCCGGTGAAACATTACTACACACAATGAGCGGTCTGGGAGATAAATTACCCAGCGCATTTTCTTTTCTGCTCTCCGTCCTTGCCCCATTGCCTTTTTATTTTCTTGAAATCTTGGTCGCTTTGCTCCAAGCGCTTGTCTTTACTCTGCTTTGTGCAGTCTATATTCGCCTCTCCACATCCCACGACGACGAGGAAGGGCACGAGCACTAAACAAAGCAATTGCGGGATCAGGAAAACTCGCAACCGAGACCATTTCACCGTCGGGACCATGCGTATAAAAGCGTGGGCGTCGGAGAAAAAACACAAAAACTAAACTGAACACCAATACTCACATACCATGACTGATCTGCTTCTACTCGCCGCCAACGAAGGAGCCCAAGCCGTAGCCAAAGGCATCTCCGGCAATCTTGGCCTCGCAATCGCCGGCTTCGGCGCCGCCATCGCCGTCGGACTGGTCGGCTTTAAAGCTGTCGAGGCGGTGGGGCGTAACCCCGGTGCTTTTGGAAAAATCCTCACAATCGCTATTATTGGAATGGCACTTGCCGAAGCCATTGCCATCTACGCACTGGTCCTCGCCTTCGTCGGCTGAACAGAATTTTGCACCGTTCCGGACTGGGGTTGATCCCAGTCCGGGACTCCCAGCATCTCCTCAACATATACCTCTTGACATAACCTGCCCTCTTCTCTGCGAAAGAGTGGGGCTACAAAAACCCGTAGTTTGTCGCCTATCCTGCCAAACGCATTCCCATGCAAGAAGTTCTTAACTTTCTAAACACAGTCGGTTTCGACTGGCCCAAGCTTCTCGCTCAGATTATTGTCTTTGCGACGGTTTATCTTATCCTTAAGAAATATGCGTTCGGGCCAGTTATTTCGGTTTTAGAAGAACGTCGCCGACGGATTGCTGAATCAGAGGCCAACTACGAACGAATCAAACAACAACTTGCCGATGCCGAGATACGCCACAAAGAGATCGTCGAAAAAGCGGCCGCCGAAGCCCAACGTCTGATCAACGAAGCCCGCGACGCAGGTGCAGCTCTTTCCGAACGAAAAAAACAGGAGGCAATCTCCGAGGCCGCACGAATTGTCGAAAAAGCAAAAGAAGCAACAGCTCTCGAACACGAGAAAATGGTTGCCGAACTCCGGGCAGAGATCGGACGACTCGTTGTCGAGACAACAGGGAGGGTCGTCGGCCGTATTTTGACTCCGGATGATCAAAAACGTCTCAGCGAAGATGCCGTTCGCCATATGTCGAACTGATTTCCACCAAAATATATCTCTCTACCACCTCGATTCCCCTCCGCGCTCTAATGAAGGCCACTCGCGAAACAAAAAAAATTGCGAAATCGCTCTTCCGCGCCTGTTTTACAGACGGCCAATACGATAGGGAAAAAGCCCTGAAACAACTCCAAGCGCTCGACTCCGCAGCCCCACGCAACCATCTAGCGATTTTGCAGGAATTTCGTCGCCTTGTTCGCATCGAAGAAGCCAAACAGACCGCTCATGTGGAAACCGCTACTGTGCTCAGCAATGCGCTATGCGGAAAAATCGTTGCACAAATACAAAAACGATATGGAACTGCCACAACCGTCTACTTTACAGCCAACCCCTCTCTCATCGGAGGCATCCGAATTAAAGTCGGCAGCGATGTCTGGGATGCTAGCTTAACGGGTTGCCTCGACCGACTCAAACAAGAATTTCAACAAGCCTGAGACCCAATGAGTAGCACAAGCGTCCTCCAAGAAATCGAAACAAAAATTGCCAACCTCAAAACTGGAGTTGTAAAATCCAACGTCGGCACAGTGCGCGAGTGCGGCGATGGCACTGCCAAAATCGAAGGTCTTAGCGATGTTATGCTTAACGAGATGATCGAGTTTCCAGGGGGTATCTTTGGTCTTGCCCTTAATCTTGAAGAGACCGAGGTCGGCGCGATAATCTTGGGTGATTACACAAAAATCAACGAGGGCATGGAAGCCCGCACCACGGGGCGGCTGCTTCAGGTTCCCGTCGGAAAGAGCCTTCTTGGGAGAGTAGTGAATACCTTGGGTCAGCCAATTGATGGCCGAGGCCCGATCAATTCGGAAAGCTACTATCCGGTTGAAAAAATAGCCCCCGGCATTATCAAACGCCGTTCTGTATCACAGCCAGTGCAGACGGGAATTATGCCAATTGACGCCATGATTCCGATTGGACGCGGTCAGCGTGAACTCATCATAGGTGACCGTGCCACCGGCAAGACCACCATAGCCGTAGACACCATCCTTAGCCAAGCCAGACTTAATCGCGCAGGTGAGGAGTCCGGCGACAAATCTTTTAGGCCACTTTATTGCATCTACGTTGCGGTTGGGCAAAAAAATTCCAACGTCGCACGGACAATCGCCGTTCTCGAAGAGGGAGGAGCCATGCCCTACACCATTGTTGTGTCAGCCCCGGCCTCCGATAGTGCCACCAACCAATACCTCGCACCATTTGCCGGGTGCGCCATGGGAGAATGGTTTATGGACAACGGCATGGACGCACTGATCGTTTACGATGATCTGTCCAAACATGCTGTCGCCTATCGCCAGGTATCTCTTGTTCTCCGCCGCCCGTCCGGTCGCGAAGCCTACCCTGGGGATGTTTTCTACCTCCACTCACGCCTTCTCGAACGCAGTGCGCGCATGAACGAAAAAAATGGTAATGGCTCTCTAACAGCCCTGCCAATTATAGAAACACAGGCCGGAGACGTATCAGCTTACATCCCAACCAACGTGATTTCTATCACCGACGGTCAAATCTATCTTGAAACAGATCTCTTCTATCAAGGCGTTCGCCCCGCTATTTCTGTCGGTCTCTCGGTCAGCCGGGTCGGCTCGGCCGCTCAAATCAAAGCAATGAAGCAAGTGGCCGGAAAAATTAAAGGTGAACTAGCGCAGTTTCGTGAACTCGCAGCGTTTGCTCAATTCGGTTCAGATCTTGATCCCAAAACAAAAGCACAAATCGAACGCGGCCAGAGAATCGTCGAGCTTTTCAAGCAAAACCAATACTCCCCGCTACCAGTCGAACTGCAGGTCGCTGTCCTCTGGGGAGTCCAAAAAGGGTATTTTGACTCTGTTGCGGTGGAGAAAGTCAAAGAATTTCAGAACCGACTGCAGGATTACTTTGTTACCCGCAAAGAACCCCTCCTCTCAGCAATCCGCACAAAGCAGGCCATCGATGATGAAATCGAAAAAGGCCTAACCGCATCTTACGAAGATTTCAAAGGATCGTTCAAAAATTGATCCTACAGCAAAATTCTCGTTCTTCCTCTCCTCAAAACCGTTCAAATGCCGAACACCCGCGAGATACGACGCCGCATCAAATCGGTTAAAAGCACCGCGCAGATCACAAAAGCAATGCAAATGGTCGCTGCGGCCAAAATGCGTGGCGCCCAGCAAACTGCCCTCGCCGGTCGCCCCTACGCCATCATCCTCAACCGCACCATGGTGCAAATTAGCCGTCACACCGACGGAGCGCTGCACCCTTTGCTCGAAGAACGCCCAATCAAAAAAAGCCTGGTCGTCCTTGTTTCAACCGATCGTGGCCTTTGCGGTCCATTGAATACAAATCTTCTCCGCGAAGCCGCCCAACTAGATGCGCAGTCAACCGATTTTGTCGTTATCGGTCGAAAAGGGCGCACAGGTCTCAAACGGCTTGGCCGCCAAATTATTGCAGATTTCGAACTGAAAGATCCCGCGTCTTTTCGCGACGCGAAACCGATTATCAAATTTTGCACAGATTGCTTCCTCAACGGCTCGCACGACGCCGTTTCCATCCTCTACCCGCGCTTTCGAAACACGCTCTCTCAGGAACCAATTAACCAACAGCTGCTTCCTATCGCTTCAATCATCCCTCCTTCGGATGAAAAAGGTTTGTCCGCTTTGGAAACGGTAATCTCTCAAGAGGAAATGACAGGACCTGAGTTTATTTTCGAACCAAGCGTTCATGACGTCCTCTCCTCTCTACTGCCCCACTACATCAATTATTGCTTTTTTCAGATGATTTTAAGTGCGCGCGCTTCTGAACACAGTGCCCGCATGGTTGCAATGAAAAACGCCACTGATAACGCTAAAGAACTCATCAAACGGCTGACATTAGAATACAACAAGGTTCGACAAGCCAGTATTACGAATGAGATACTAGAAATTTCCTCTGCCCAACTGGCCATGAGCTGATTGCCAATTTCCCAAACGTCTCCAAACAATCTTTAGACACGCACACGTTATGCCGACCCAAACCAGCAAAGGAACCATAGTTCAAGTCATCGGCGCGGTTGTCGATGTTGATTTCGCCTCCGCCCCCGCCCTGCCGGCTATTTTTGAAGCACTCGAAGTCGAGTTCCAGACAGAAGGCAGAACTACCCACCTCGTACTCGAAGTCCAACAGCACCTCGGCGATGGTTGGGTTAGAGCCATCGCCATGTCCTCTTCTGAAGGGCTGCGCCGTGGTATGACTGTTACTGCCACGGGCGCACCGATCAGCGTACCTGTAGGCGAGAGCGTGCTCGGACGTGTGTTCAACGTCACCGGACACCCAGTAGACGAACGCGGGCCAGTCAAAGCAGCCAAATATTACCCAATCCATCGGCCAGCTCCGGAGTTAGTGGATCAGGAAACCAAACCTTCCATTCTCGAAACTGGTATAAAAGTCATTGACCTCATTTGTCCTTTTTCGAAGGGGGGAAAAGTTGGAGCTTTCGGAGGTGCAGGTGTCGGTAAAACCGTCGTCATCATGGAACTCATCAACAACATCGCCAAAGGCCACGGCGGATACTCCGTTTTTGCCGGAGTCGGCGAACGCACCAGGGAGGGTAACGATCTCTATAACGAGATGAGCGAGGCCGGCGTTATCGATCAAAAAGATCTCTCAAAGTCGAAAGTTGCCCTTGTGTATGGTCAAATGAACGAACCGCCCGGCGCTCGCTTGCGCGTCGCACTCACCGCCCTTGCGATGGCGGAATACTTCCGAGATGAAAAAAATCAGGATGTTCTCCTTTTCATCGATAACATCTTTCGCTTCTCACAGGCTGGCGCCGAGGTTTCGGCTCTCCTTGGCCGCACCCCGTCCGCTGTTGGCTACCAGCCCACACTGTCGACTGAAATGGCAGGTCTGCAAGAACGGATCACTTCCACCAAAAAAGGATCCATCACCTCCTTTCAGGCTGTTTACGTCCCTGCTGACGACCTGACAGATCCAGCTCCTGCAAACGTCTTTGCCCACCTCGACTCAACAATCGTGCTCGAGCGTTCAATTGCGGAACTCGGTATTTACCCAGCCGTAGACCCCCTTGCATCAACCTCAAAAGCTCTCGCTCCAGAAATTGTCGGCGAGGAACATTACTCAGTTGCTCGTGGCGTCCAACGTGTTCTCCAACGTTATAAAGATCTCCAGGACATCATCGCAATCCTCGGCATGGATGAACTCAGCCCAGATGATAAGCTCACCGTCTTCCGTGCTCGAAAAATCCAGCGTTTCCTCAGCCAACCCTTCCATGTCGCTGAGGTCTTCACAGGCACTCCCGGCCAATACGTACCTATCTCGGAAACAATCCGCGGCTTCAAGGAAATACTCGAAGGCAAACACGATGCCGTGCCAGAAGGTAATTTCTACATGAAGGGCAGCATCGAGATGATAAACGACTAAGCACTCCCGGGCAAGCATCCTCCGCCCTTTGGATGTCGCCACGGTCATTGCCCTCTTTCTTTTCTCATAAAATCTTCACGATGGCCAAGCTTAAAATCGAAATCTTAACCCCAGAAAAAACGGCCTTCACAGGCGAGGCCGACCTGGTAGTGCTCCCAGGAGTTGACGGCGAAATTGGCATCTTGCCTCAGCACATCCCGTTGGTCACAAAAATCATCCCAGGTGAGCTAATGATTTCGAACAACAGTAAACAGGAGTTTCTTGCCGTTGGCGACGGTTTTGCTGAAATCACCGGGTACTCTGTCTCTGTTCTTACCGACATGGCAATCGAAGAATCCGAAATTGATACAAACGCCGTCGAAAAAGCGCTCCAACGCGCCGAACAGGCTATGAGCGAAAAGCTTCCCCCGGATGAGAAGGCAGCTCTCGAAGCCGCCATTTCAAAATCCCTGGCACAACTTAATCTCAAACGCCGACGCATCTAAAACAGGCACGAATAACCAAACCTTTCAGGCACTCTAAAATATTAGATTTGCCACCCTCAAAAGCACTCTCAAAAGGTAACTGCTCAGGTAGTCCCACCATGGGACCATCAGTAACCGAAGAACAGATTACCCCCCCCCGAACGCAACAAAAAAAGTTCAGTTTTTGCTGTACTCAAGAGGGGTGCCTGCCGTAGCTTGCTCGCCATGACAAGCGTCTTGGTGGTGCAAGGGCGACAGTTGAGCGGCGCGAACATCGCTTGGATCCGGGGGCTGCTGGACGAACATCCCGAGTGATGTCGCTCGCGCCTGAGCCGTGAAATGTGCGCGTGCTGGAACTGGCGCAATGCGCTGGGCCGGCCCAAGGATATGGCCGCACGGTCGCTGTTGCTGAAGCTCGAGCGCGCCGAGCATATCCGCCTGCCGCCGCGGCGCCGCTCTTCGCCCAACGGTCAACGCAAC
>CALDSX010000104.1 GCA_937924445.1 uncultured Chthoniobacterales bacterium | reverse complement strand
CAACCCCATCCATGACGCCACTCTTGAGGTCATGTGCACCGAACTCAATGCCACGGAAGTCTGCTATCCAGGCACAGATCTCCGCGTCTTTTACCGCCCAATCAGGTCATCCGTTTTCCCCAGAGGTCAGGATGTCTGAAGCTGCGTTTCAAAACCCTTCGTAGTTAAGAGCCTTAACCGCCACTCCGACGAAAAGTCGTAATGTGACGTCGGGTGGAGGGCATATTTCACTCCAGACACAACGTCTTAACGGGAGCAAATCCCGTACTAAGCTATAAACGAAGCCTCTCGACCCTTAAATCCTTGTTTCTAACCTTCCACCCTTCTTGAAGGAAGAATATTCTTTTCTTCCGCAGCGCGTGCAAACGGCTTGCTCATGTTGTTTCATGCAATGACTTCCCCGTTTAGTGGCCCTTTTAGATTCCCCAACTCACCGAAGATTCTGTTTTATTCCTCGCTGAACTTTGTAGTAACATTCACCCTAACCAGTTTCCATAGTTGATCTTCTGAAATAAAACTTAGATTAAACAGAAGCCGGGCTGGAGAGGTTGGAAAATGGCCGGTAAGTTTAAGAACGCCGTTTTCATCCAGGAACGGTTCCTTATCAAATGGTGGTTCTAAAGGACGGATTACCGTTAAGTCAATTTTTGCATCAACAAAAGATTGGAAAGACTCGGCAAGTTGTTCGGGCGTGGTCTGCCGTTGCCATAACTTTGAGGGCCCGGAATGGAAGGATCCAAAATTTCTGGAATTTATGGAGTCGCCGAGGGCAATAATGCTTTGTTTGGTGAGTTGAGCTGCCTCAGAAAGGGTGAGCAGTTTTGGCGATTGCGTTGTTGATTGGAATTGTGAGGTCTGAGTAGGGGCTGGAGAGTGGGTGGAATATTGACTGTTGTTGTCGAGACCAGCACTGCTCTTTTCTATCTTGAGAATTTTACATTCACCTCCTTCATTCACGAATGTGATGCTTAGAGGGATAGACCCACCATCTGTGGTTTTGATTGTTCCTGCAAGTTTCCCCAAGTTGTTGTTGGAAATTTCGCGTGAATTCTATGAAGCACTTTTTGCCAGAGAGAGGCTGGAGGTTTGAAGAAATGACTCAACTTGCTCCTTGCCTGTGGTGGCCTGGAACTCCTTGGCTGTTGAAGCGTAGGCAGTGGAATAATCCCCTTTGTTAAGCAGTTCTAAAAAAGACTCTGCGGATTTAGTGAGGGGCGTTGTGGCAACAAAAGCTATTATAAAGATCAGTGAAATGACAAGAACAGCAGCAGCGAGGGCAAACAAACAGCCTTTGCGAGAGATTTTGATAAAATGAATTTTTTTTTTAACGGAGCAATGGCATAGTATTAAACAATACTGACGATATCTGGAAATTATTTTCAACCTCCGTCAGCGTATGGCCCTATGCCGATTTGGGAGAATGGAGTCCCTATGGGAATGGAGGCGATAGTTCGTTGAGAACTGGGGGAGTGGGCAGGAGTGGATTCGAACCACTGAAGGCATAAGCCAGCGGATTTACAGTCCGCCCCGTTTGGCCGCTTCGGTACCTACCCATTTAAAGGGAGTGTAGGGAGAGTAATTTTAACCTCATGAAGAATAATTGCAACCAGAAATTTAATGAGAACTTTTCTTGAATATGGGAAGATTCCTAGATTAAAGTTAAAATAAAATGTTTTGCTTCATCGCTTCCTCTTTGCTTGCACTTGCCGATGCCACTCGGGCTCCGTTTGATCCGATCTATATTTTCCTTCTGGCCGGGTTTGTAGGCTTTTTGGTTATTACCAAAGTTCCGCCGTTGCTCCACACGCCATTAATGAGTGCAACGAACGCTATCTCGGCGATTTGTGTAGTGGCGGCGATGATCGTGGCGGGGAGGTCCGGGCCTTTAGAGGAGGGTGGCTACAGTCAGTTTGCCCGTGTGCTGGGAATCATTGCAGTTGCTTTTGCCATGACCAACGTGGTTGGCGGTTTCATGATTACACAGCGGATGCTAAAAATGTTCAAGCGTGACCCAAAATCTGCCCAGCCAAAGAAAGCGGGGTTGCATTGAGGTCTATGACTTTTGGCGAATGCAGCGTTAGCCCTCCAAAAGTTTTAATATTGTAATATTATGATGTACCTTGAGTTGCCTGCCTTAGCAGCCACCACCACACCGCAAGCTCTCTGGATGGTTGCGGTTCTAAACATTTGTTACATCGCCGCGTCGGTGCTCTTTATTCTTGGCCTGAAGGGTCTGAATTCACCGGAGACAGCGCGGCGGGGAATGAATCTTGCGATTGCCGGGATGACGATGGCGATCGTTGGAACGCTCTTTGAGAGGGGTGTAATAGCTTACACAGACATTCTGATTGGTCTTGTTATCGGATCAATCTTTGGTGCTTTGATTGCGGTTCTGACGCCGATGACTAAGATGCCGGAGCGAACGGCATTTTCGCACGCCTGCGGTGCGCTGGCCGTGACGTTGGTTGGTATTGCAAAATATCACGACCACGCCGCTCGCTTTGACTTTATCGAGCGATTTGCGATCAACTTTGAGGTCATGTTTGGGGCGTTGACCGTTACCGGCTCAATCATTGCAATGGGCAAGCTGCAGGGTTTTGTAAAGGGCACACCAGTCACCTTCAAAGGTCAGAACACGTTTAACATATCGCTCTTCGGACTGATTGTCGCACTGTTTGTTTATCTGCTGACGACGCCCGAAAATCAGATGGTTTTTTTAACAATGACACTTCTTTCCTTGGCCTTCGGTGTGCTGCTTGTTCTGCCGATTGGCTCTGCGGATATGCCGGTGGTCATTTCCCTTCTGAACTCCTATGCCGGACTTGCCTGTTGTGCCGTGGGATTTGCGCTGCACAACAACGTGTTGATTATCGGCGGTGCATTGGATGGGGCGTCAGGCTTTATCCTCTCGATCATCATGTGCAAAGCGATGAATCGCTCCATTCTCAACGTGCTCTTTGGTGCTTTTGGAAAACAAACGGCCGCCGAAACGAATATCTCTACGATCGCCGCAGCAGGCGCCGAAGACTCCGGAAAACCTTATCGTGAGATTAAGGCACCAGCCGTAGCTACTTTGTTCAAAAAGGCAAAAAACGTTATTATCGTCCCTGGCTATGGCATGGCCGTTGCCCAAGCCCAGCACGCGGTGCGCGAGTTTGCCGACCTGCTAAAAGAGCAAGGGGTCTCCGTGCGATATGCGATTCACCCAGTGGCAGGGCGCATGCCGGGGCATATGAACGTGCTGCTGGCCGAGGCAAATGTCCCATACAATGAGCTTGTGGACATGGAGGACATCAACCCGGCTTTTCCCACCGCCGATGTGGCACTTGTTGTGGGTGCCAATGATGTGACAAACCCAGCGGCGCGCGAAAATAAAAACAGCCCGATCTATGGCATGCCAATCCTCGACGTGGATAAGGCGAAAACTGTCGTTGTAATCAAGCGCAGTATGAAGCCAGGATTCGCGGGCATTGACAATGATCTCTATCTCAAAAACAATACAAGAATGTTTTTTGGTGACGCCCGTCAAGCCCTCACTTGCTTGATTGAGGCCTATAAACAGACCGATAGCCAAACGCACGAGACGACTGCCACGCACGGGTTGCCAACTGGAGTGCGTGAGATTGATGTGGCCGGGGCGGCCGCGCTTCTTAAACCGGCTAAACGTGTCATATTTGTGCCCGGCTACGGTATGGCAGCCGCGCAAGCGCAGCATGGCGTGCGGGAACTTGCCGATTTACTCAAAGCCGGCGGCACTGAGGTGCTCTACGCCATTCATCCGGTAGCAGGCCGGATGCCGGGTCACATGAATGTGCTGCTTGCCGAGGCCAACGTTCCGTATAACGAACTGCTCGATATGGATGACGTAAACCCTCTCTTCGCCGATGCAGAAGTGGCCCTTGTCGTCGGAGCAAACGACGTCACGAATCCTGCTGCGCGTGCAAACAAAAACAGTCCTATTTACGGTATGCCGATTTTGGACGTTGATCACGCCAAAAACGTCATCGTCGTCAAGCGCAGCCTGAAGCCTGGCTTTGCCGGCATTGATAATGATCTCTACACCGCGCCTAACACTTCCATGCTGTTTGGTGACGCCAAAAAAGTGATGCAACAACTCATCGATGCTCTCCAACTTAAATCATGAATATCGCCGTTCTTAACGAAACCTCCGGGCTTGAGGCCCGGGTTGCTCTCACACCCGAAACCTGCGGCAAACTTGTCAAATCTGGCCATGTCGTGCAGGTAGAGTCTGGAGCCGGGGCCGCCTCTGGGTTTAACGATGCCGCTTACGTTGCGGCTGGCGCAACGGTCTCACATGATCGAAATAACTTGTTGGCCGATGCGAACATTCTCTGCCGTGTGAACAAGCCAGGGCCCGATATTATCGAAAAACTGCCTGCCAATTCGGTGGTGATAGGCTTTCTCCAGCCGTTGGCCGACAAAACGATCACGCCCGCTCTCGCAGAACGAAAAATCACAGCACTGGCGATGGAACTCGTTCCACGCATCACACGCGCACAATTTATGGACGCGCTATCAAGCATGGCGACTGTCGCTGGCTACAAAGCGGTCCTCATCGCGGCACACTCGGTCCCGCGGTTTTTTCCAATGCTTACAACAGCCGCCGGCACGATCAAACCTGCCAAAGTGGTTGTGATCGGCGCGGGTGTCGCCGGGCTGCAGGCCATTGCTACGGCTCGTCGGCTCGGGGCCGAGGTTGTCGGATATGACGTGCGGCCGGCCGCAGGTGAGCAGATTCGCAGTCTCGGCGCTCAATTTGAGCCGATGGAGGTTTCTCATGCAGAAGATGCAGGCGGGTATGCTACAGAGCAAAGCGTGGAATTTTACAAGCAAGAACAGGAGCTCATCCGGAAACACTCCAAAGACGCCGACGCCGTTATTTCGACAGCTCTTGTTCCCGGAAAACGGGCACCACTATTGATCACCCGTGAGATGGTCGAGGAGATGCGCCAAGGCTCGGTTATTGTGGACCTTTCCGCTGCCGCAGGCGGGAACTGTGAGCTCACGCTACCCGACGAACAAGTTCGGCACGGGGGCGTTCTGATTCTCGGCCCGACAAACCTGCCCTCGACAATGCCGGAGCACGCCAGCCAGCTTTACGGCCGCAACATGGCCGCGCTTGTTAGCCTTCTCGCCCCGGAGCCAGCCGGGTCGTTCAATCTTGATGATGAGGTGGTTAAAGGCGCTCTTGTGACAACGAACGGAGAGATCGTACATCAAGCGGTCAAAGCTTTCCTTGCGTGAGCGCTATCGGCCGCGGCCAGCCGCCACATTATCCTCCCGCCGCTTCAGCTCCTGTTCGTCGCGCCTTTGTGCTCGGTGCAGGACTGGGAAAGCGTCTGCGTCCACTCACCGATGAGCTTCCGAAACCGCTTGTCCCAGTATTTCAAAAGCGTTTGGTGACTTTTGCCTTCGACCATCTTCGCTCTGTGGGAATCAGAGAAATAATCGTTAACACCCATCACGCGGCGTGGCGCTGGGCGAGTTTGTTCCCACAAAAAATGTATTATGGCACAGGTCTCACCTTTATTCATGAACCGATTCTTCTGGAGACTGGCGGAGGCATCAGGAATATCGCAACGCTTCTTGGCGACGAAATGTTTTATGTCTATAACGGCGACACAATCACCGACCTGCCGCTGGAAAAACTGGCTGAGGAGCAAGCGCGCACAAAGGCTGACGTTGTGCTCGCCCTGCGCTCTTGCGGCGGGCCATTGCGCGTCTCATTGGATCAGGCATCTGGAGCCATTCTCGATTTAGCGGGCTTGGCAGGAAGCGGAGTCGAGGCACGATACCTTTTTTCCGGTCAATATCTTGCAACGCCGCTTCTACATGAGTTCCTTCAACCGGGCCAGCCCGAGTCGGTTATAGCGGCATTAGTGCGCATGATTCGCAGAGGCTGCCGTGTGCAAGGGGTGGTCTGTGATGAAGGCAATTGGTTTGATCTTGGTCAGCGTGCGGCCTACTTGGAGGCGCATCGGCGGTTGCTCGTGGATGATCGCTTTCCCCGTCACAAATTCTCGGGTCAAGAGTGGCGTCAAAAAATTCATCCCAGTGCGATTGTCGCTGAAAATGCACACCTAGAGGGCATGGTCATTATCGGCCAAGAGGCCAAAATTGGCCCTGGGTCGTGCTTGAAAAACTCTATTATTTTTCCAGGTGCCCGTGTCGGTTCGGGTTGTATGCTAGAAAACTGTATCGTCGGTGAGGAACGCGTGGTTCGGGATGCAGGACACTTCAAAAATCATGACTTTTGAATTGGCTTCTTTGGCCTTACGCACGTTCTCAGGGTGCAGATTAAATTTGGACAAGGTATTGAGGGGATTTAGAAAAAGCTACCAAATGTTCTGTTGAATCCGATTGCAGTTGGAATTAATGGAGAACTTACTCTCCGTGTTGAAGTGGCTGGGGCTTCTCATGAAAATGGAGTTAGCTCACGTTCCGCAGATACGGTTTGAGCTCATTTTTTGCCCATGAGAGCTTTGGCCTGGGATCATAAGTAATTATGATGGCATGGGTCGCTTTTACGGCTAAGAGAAGAGCTGCTGGTGGTGGACCTACGCTTCGGCCTCTGTCCCGCGACAGTGGTCCGGCCGATGATTATTATTTCCCCCATGCTTCTCCCGGCCTCGATCTTCAAAAGCGGCAAAAGCAGAGGTGGCGCGGAAAGCGAAGCTGATCAGAGCAGATTTTTATTTAGTTTCAGACATCCTGACCACTACGAGGGAGGAGCAAGGAGTCGAGGAAAACCAATCAACTGAGTTGAAAGGTTTGAGGCAATGAGTTGATAATGGAGAATGCCGCAAATTCAGCTTCCGATATTCCCCTCTACCCTCTAGCAGCACGCCAATAACTAACGAATTGGCCTTTGAGGAAAGGGAAGGAATAGTGTGGTATTTCAACGGGCATCTTCCGGTTTTCAGCCATCCGGTGG
>CALDSX010000103.1 GCA_937924445.1 uncultured Chthoniobacterales bacterium | reverse complement strand
CGGCATGAAGTGCGATGCGAGAAAGGCTCGCGGGAAAGCCGGATGCGGGAAATCCGCCCGTCCGGTTTGACGGGGGGCGGGAGTCAGGCGGTCATTGGGCAAGAAGCCCTCTCAACCCGCCGACTCCTGCCTACCCTACTGAGGCAAATGGAGCGCAAAGACGAAGGTAATTGCTGAAAGCGCCCATAAACCTGTCGGGTTCAAAATGGAGAACATGCATCGTTTGTTTGTCCAAAGAGAGGCAGACTGGCGCGATGGGGCAGGTTGAAAACCGCTCTGCTTACACGTCAGACGAGCATAAGCGCGGGGTTTTCGACCAATTTGCGCATGGAGGCGAGATATTCCGCCGCAATAGCTCCATCCACCACGCGGTGGTCGCAACTCAGGCCAAGACAGAGACGCTGCCCTGCAACAATCTGATCGTCAGGGCCGACGACCGGTTTTTTTACAATAGCGCCCACTGAGAGAATCGCCGCCTGAGGTGGATTGATAATCGCAGAAAAACTGTCTACGCCAAACGCTCCCAGATTCGAGACGGTAATGGTTCCACCTTGAAATTCCTCGGGTTTGAGTTTTTTACCTCGTGCGCGGACAGAAAGGTCTTTGACGACAGCGCTAATTTCGCGCAGTGATTTACGTTCCGCATTTCGAATAACGGGGGTGACGAGGCCATCTTCGACTGCGATAGCCACAGCAAGATGGACCGTGTGGTATTGAACAATCGAGTCGTGGGCAAAAGCTGAATTGATTTTTGGAACATGAACAGCGGATAGAATCGCAGCACGAAGGATGAGATCGTTAATTGTAAATTTGATGCCTTCTGCTTCTGCTGCCTCGTTTAACTGAGTGCGGAAGGCAACAAGAGGCTTCGCATCGACCTCGACGGTGAGATAGAAATGGGGAATCTGTGTCTTTGAAGCGAGCAAGCGCTCGGCAATCACACGCCGCATGTTGCTCAGGGGAATGCGGGAGGATTCGGCGGATGAGGCGATAACGGGAACATTCACCAGGGTGGGTGGTGGCAGGTGGACAGGTGCCGCTGCGGCTGCTTTTTCTGCGGCGGCTTTAGACATGCCAACCGCTGCGAGGACATCTTTTTGAACCACCCGCCCACCCGGGCCTGTGCCGACGATGGCTGAGAGATCCACCCCATGTAGTTCTGCCAGCTTACGGGCAAGAGGCGAGGCACGCAACCGTTCGCCAGCCGGACGGACGATAGGGGAAGGGGTGCTAGCGATGGGAGGTTTTTCGCTCGCTTGAGGCACGGCTGGTTCAGTCCCAGGAGAAGACGACTTCGGAGGTGATGAGGTCGCCGGGGTGGCGCTTTCGGCAGATTCCAGCCGGGCGATGCGATCACCCAATTTAACAGTTTGACCAGGGGAGACCAAAAGCTCGGCTATGATACCGTCATCAAAAGCCTCCATTTCCATGGTGGCTTTGTCGGTTTCGATCTCAGCAATGATGTCGCCCATTGTGATGGAGTCGCCAACGTTAACGCGCCATTTAACCAAAGTTCCTTCGGTCATTGTGTCGCTGAGCTTAGGCATTTCGATGTAGGCCATATGCGAATGGAGATGAAAAGTGTGCTTTGACTTAAAGATGAATAATCCGGGGAGAATGACAAGCCCCCATTTTTAGATGAAGATAGGATTAAAGAATTGAGAGGGCTTTTGCGACAACACGGCGAACGTCAGGTAATTGCAGCTTCTCAACCGGTGGGCTGTAGATGGCTGGCGCGTCGAGAGCGCTGACTCGCAGAACCGGTGCGTCGAGATCATCGAAGGCTTTTTCCTGAATTGTGGCAGCAATCTGTGCTCCGACACCGCAGAATGGTTTATTTTCTTCGACGAGGACGACGCGATGAGTTTTACGCGCGGAATGAAGGATGGACTTCTCATCGAGCGGTCGGATTGAGCGAAGATCAACAACTTCGGCGTTGATCCCATGCTCCGACTGGAGGAATTCGGCCGCCTTTAGAGCAGTGATTGCTGCGCGGCCGTGAGCTATCAGGGAGACGTCGCTACCAGAACGCTTAATGTCGGCTTGTCCGATAGGAACAATATATTCTTCCTCTGGCACCTCCCATTCTTCTCCATAAAGAAGAGTGTTTTCCATGACAAAAACGGGGTCGTTGTCGCGGATGGCGGCCTTCATCAGTCCCTTGGCATCGTAAGCGGTTGACGGGCAGACGACCTTAACGCCTGGATTGTTGGCTAGGATATTTTCGGGTGTGTGCGAGTGGGTTGCTCCGACATTGGTACCTCCATTGGCAGGGCCGCGGATGACGATTGGTATATTGATTAGTCCACCAGACATGTAGCGAATACACCCGGCGTTGTTGACGATTTGATCGTAAGCGACATAAGCAAAACTCCAGAACATTAACTCGACAACAGGACGTATGCCGAGCATTGATGCCCCGACCGCAAGACCGATAAATCCTGCTTCGGAAATTGGAGCATCCACAACGCGCTTATCCCCGAACCTTGCCCAGAGTCCTTCGGTTACTTTGTATGCACCGTTGTATTCGGCAACTTCTTCGCCAATGATGACAACATTTTCGTCACGAATCAGCTCTTCAGCGAGAGCTTCATTTAAGGCTTTTCGATAGGTAATTCGACGCATAAAAGAAGTCAGTCGTTAAAAAAATGGCGACCAGTGGCTCCACTGGCAGTGCGGTGGTCAACTTCCCAGTAGACATCGTCAAAAATGTCCTCTTCCTCCGGGTAAGGGCTTTCCTCGGCGAACCGTGCGGCAGCTTCCGCTTCGGCACGCGCATCGTTATCCAGTTTTGCAGCAGTCGCCTCGTCGAGGTGGCCTTCGGATTTCAAAACCGCTTGCCAAAGGCGTAAAGGATCATGATGAGTTTTATAGTGCTCAATCTCCTCTGGTGATCGGTATTTTTTTGCATTTGCGTCTGCCACCGAGTGACCGTAGTGTCGATACGTGTTTATTTCTAATACGGTCGGGCGCGACTCTTCATAAGCTCGCTGCATAGCAGCCCAGGTTTTTGCGCGAATTTCGTAGAGGTCAGCGCCGTTTATAACATCCCACGCAATGCTGTAACCTTCGGCACGCGCGGCCAGAGTATTAGGAAACGCCGAGGAACGGGCCTGACTGGTACCCATCGAATACCCGTTATTTTCAATCACGTAGATGACGGGAATATTCCAAAGCGATGCGAGATTCAGCGACTCATGATAAACGCCCTGATTTACCGCACCGTCTCCCAGGAAGCAAAGGCAACATCCCTTGATGCCTTTATACTTCAACGCGTAGGCCAAGCCGAGACCAAGCGGAGTCTGTCCGGCAACAATTCCGTGTCCGCCCCAAAAGTTTTTGTCTGGCGCAAAAAAGTGCATTGAGCCTCCTTTACCTTTTGAACAACCTGTCGCCCGACCGAATAGCTCAGCCATGCACTCATCCATTCCCATACCAACAGCCAAGGCATGTCCGTGATCGCGGTAGGCGGTGATGATGTGGTCATTTTCGCTACAAAGCGAAATTGTTCCCACCGCCACCGATTCCTGTCCAATGTAGAGGTGTAAGAAACCACCCATCTTGCCGGCGTTATAGTATTTGAGAGCGATCTGCTCAAATCGCCTTATGCGGAACATCTCACGAAGAAAGCCGATTTTTTGTTCAGGCTTCAGAACAGCGTTGATTTCCGCTTCAGCCGCTTTTTTGGGTGTTTCTTTCACTTTAACCATTAAATGAAATTGGATTGTTCCGCTAAGATACGATTCACCTTTTTTGCAGGTTTGTGGTGACAGCGGTTTTCAATTACACGCGACTGCCGTCGCTGTAAAATAGAAATGAGCCTGGTTTTTTTGAAGCATTTTTGAGCCACTCAGTGACGGCACCGATGTGGTTTACAAAAAGTTTTTGATAAGGCCCTTGGTCAAGACGATTTTTGCCGGGCTTTTAAAAATGAAAAAGCTTTTTGGACTGCTCAAAAGAAGAAAATGTTCCAGGGAACTCTGGCACGTCGCCAACCATACCCGAACTGAGCCCGCAACAAGGCATTTTTCCTATCTTCAAACGATTCCCGTCGAGCCCTTCCATGTCTGGAATTTAAGCCCAAAAGGCCGAGCGTTGCTGACTCGACGCTCACAAAACCTCTGCTCGTTGCTTCGTTGACAAAAACCTTGTCCTCTGCTGAAGCCTTTTATTTAAATTATGCCTCCGACTCTCATTACCCCCGGCTATCTTTTCAACACTGATCCCGTGTGTCACGTCACTAACGACAGACTTTGGGTGTTCTGTGGCCTGGATCAATACAGCGTTATTTTCCAAGTGCCCGAGGATAGTTGGAATAACGTGGGCAATGTGCATGCCTACAGCACAACCGATCTGCGTCACTGGACAGACCATGGCGTTGCTTTCTCCTCGCGCGATGTCGAGTGGTGCGCA
>CALDSX010000102.1 GCA_937924445.1 uncultured Chthoniobacterales bacterium | reverse complement strand
ATGTTGAATCGGCACGCTGATGCTTTCGGGGTGCGGGTTGCAGGGTACGCCAACATGTTGGTTGGCTTCGGCGCGGCTCGACCGGCTAGGGTGGTTTGTTGCGAAAACTGTCATGGCGCAGCCGGTAGTTCCCGCAGACGGATATTCCGCCAGCGGATTTGCCGGGGGCCGGGATCGAGAATCTCATGAACCTGCAAACCGATGTGCCCGGAGGGCTGCAGCTTTGTCGTCTCCTCGAGCGTTACATCGGCGACAGGCTCGCCGTTGACCCAAGTGCGGATGCGCGGGCCTTCGGCGAGGATGCGAAGTTTGTTCCATTCGCACGGCTTGTAATTCTTGTGCACGATCGGCTTTTTGTCGGGGGTCAGCCAACCGCCCGGTACGATGTGTTCGCCATAGGGGACGCCCGAGGTGCAGCCTTGGTCATTGCCGGGATCGAGATCAATCTGCACACCGCTAAGACGTCCGAGAACTGTTTTTTTTGCATCCCATTTGGAGCGGATTTGGATGCCGGAATTCACCATCCCCATCTTGGGATCGTTCGGCGAACCGCAGAAGAATTCACACTCGAACTCAAAATCGGAGAACTCGCGTTCGGTGAACAGGTAGGCGTGGATGCAGAAGTCTTTCGCCTCGCCAACGATTGCGCCGTCCTCGATGAAGTAACGGGCCTTGCCGCGCTGATCCTCGGGGAGAAACCGCTTGGGGAGCGGGGTGGATGCCTTTTCAGCCTCGCTGCGAGTGTCGGGCCGAATGCCTTCGATGCCAACGAACCAGCCATCGAGGTTCTTTCCGTTGAACAGCTCGATCCAGTCCCCAGCCCGAAGCTCCGACGCCATGGCCAAGGCTGCGATGAGGAGAATAGAGCGTAAGGTGGTTTTCATGCCAATCCCTCCCAGCCCTGACGCGGTTTGAACCCTTTGGCCAACTGCGTCGCCTCGTCGTCTCCAGGAAACTCGCCCTTGACCGGATCATAAACCAGTTCGGGACGGGCCAGGCGCACGGCAATGCTGCCGACCAGACAGACCTCGGTCAGCCGCCCGCTGTATCCGAAATGCGCGCAGGGCTGCTGGCTCTTGTCGCGAATCCCATCGGTGAAATTCATGGAATGATCGCCTTTCACCCGCGGGATGGTCTTCGGGGGGATTTCCGATTGCAACTCGGCCATTTTGGATCGTGGCAGGATGAAGGTATTATCGCAGGTCAGCCCGTGGATCACTCCGATTCGTTTCGAGCCGACAATAAAGGCGCCGGCGCCAAAGCTAGGCTTATAATTGAGCGGATCGAAGTCCGGGTCAATATCTTTGAACGACGGCAGCAGGGGCTTTGTTTCCTCGCCACCATACCAATGCAACTTGATGGCAGGATGCTTTTCGCCTGCCGGGAAATCGAATGTTACCTTGCCGGTCACCGGCCAGGTGAACTTATAAAGCGTCGGCGTATGTACCTGCACCCGCGTCGGCAGCGGCAGGTCGAGGCAGTAGAACGGCCCATCAATGATGTGTGTGCCGAAATCGCCGAAAAGGCTGCTGCCGAAATCGAGCCAGCGCCGCCATTTCGAAGTGGGGTAATACTCGCTGCTGTGCTCGCGCTCACGGGTTGGCCCCAGCCACAGGTCCCACGCCATTGTGGACGGAATCGGTTCGGGGGCCGGATAGCCGGACGCGTCGGACCCGCCCCCACGCTCGAAGAACCACGTATGCACTTCTTTAATCTCGCCAAGCAATCCGGCATCAATCCATTCCTTCATGTTGCGGATGGCTTCCTTCGAATGCCCCTGGATGCCCATCTGCGTGGCCAGCCCGGTTTCCTGTGCGGCTTTGATCAGCCGCCGCGACTGGTCAATGGTTTGCGTGAGCGGCTTTTGCGTGAACGTGGCGATGCCGAGCTGCAGCGCAGCAATTGTCGGCCCGAAATGGCTGTGGTCAGGAGTCGAGATAATGACCCCATCCAGTTCCTTGCCCATTTTGTCGAACATCACCCGGTAATCTTTGAAAAAGGGCACGCCTTTTTCGCCATGCCAAATTTTGATGTTTTCTGATCCGAACGGATGCGCCTCGTCCACGTCGCAAATCGCGGCCAACCGGTGATGCTGGTTGATCCAAGCGGGAACCCCTTTGGCGATGCCGGCCACGCCGATGGCGGCAATGTTGAGCTTTTCGTTAGGCGAGCCGGTCTGGGCGCGCAGAATGTGGAAGGGATGTGCGACGCCCACCAGCGCGGCGGCCATCGCCGATGTGCGGAGGAACTCGCGGCGGCTGAGATCGCTTGAGAGGGAAGAGGAGATGGAGGGACGAGAAGGATAATTTTTCATAGAGCTTACATCTTATCAGATCAGGCATGAATCTAAATGGACAAAACACCCTTTTTTGTATCTATTATCACTATGTCCACCCGTCCACCGCCCCCGGTTCAAGCCTTCGATTTTGGAAGGATCGCCATCGCCCGGTTCCGATTTGAGAAAATCGCCGCGCTTCGGCTAGTGCGCGAGCTAACCTCTGAATGGGTGCTCTATCATTCGCTGGGGGAGGGCTTCCGCCTAGCGGCAAACGAAACCACCCACCAAATGACGCCGACCAATCTGTATCTGATTGCCCCGCACACGCGCTACGATCTCTGGATGGAAAACCCTCTCGTGGAGCCGAACGACCCGGATTTTTTTGTCAGGATGTCAACGGTGACGGAGGAGGAGGACCTCGGAGCGCTTCAGGCTGCGGGCTATGGGCTGTGGCTGTTCGCGCATTTCTCGGTCCAATTTGAGGACGAGGCGGTTTGCCCGGGCATTTATCCCGTCGCCGCGAACGAAGAATTGCAGCCTTTGATCTCGCGGGCGATTTCCATTCTGCGGGCAAGCCCGTGCCAGGTGCATTTTCGTCCGTCGCACAGCGCGATGTTTGCGGCATTACTGGCGGGATGCGTGGGACGATTGCCGGAGGAGGCCTGGGTGCGGCTGACGACCGATCCGCGCATCCGACGCGCCTTGCGTAAAATCCGGGAGGAGCTGGGCGGCGACCTTACCACACCCGCCCTAGCGCGTGCGGCGGGCCTTTCGCCAAACCGTTTCACCGAATTGTTTCGCATGGCCACCGGAATGACTCCGTGCGAAGCGGTTCGGGCCGAACGCGTGGCCCAAGCCCAGCGGCTTTTAAGCCATTCCCATCAGCGGATCGACGAAATCGCGGAAAGCTGCGGCTTCGCGGACCGCTACCACTTCTCGAGGGTATTCAAACGGGTGACGGGGTTCGCGTCGGCGCAGTACCGCAAACGCAGCAAACCAGCAGCACCTGCAGAGAGTAAGAGGGATTGGGAATAGGGGGCATTGCTCATGAGCACCTAGTGTCACGTCAACCCTGAAACGTCTTTTTGTTGCGTTCAAAATGGGTCGGCTGCAAGGTGGGAGGAGAGCGCATCCCCAAGTGGGGCTGTAACCGACGAGCAATCCCGACCCGTGTCGGGAACTCATTTTCAACGCAACCCGAAGGGCCGGGAGGCTTTGGGCGATTTTCCGCGTTGCTCGCTCGGACAATATCCAGAAGGATATAGCCGCTTCGCTCGCGCCTCGAAAATCGCCAAAATCCTCTCCGGCAAATACGACGTTTCAGGGTTGACGTGACACTAGGCATGGACCCGCCAACCGGTCATTGCGCACGCTTCACTAAGGGTTTTGAGAAAATAGCTGCGGTCGGCGGCTTCCAAAAGGATGTCCCCGCGCCGGTTGCCCCGTGCCATGACGTGGTAAAACGCTCCAGGAGATTCAATGCGAATGCTGCGGGCCATACCTGCACAGGCCATGCCTCAACCTACATTTTGTCAATTATCGCACCCTGAGCCCTATCCTCTATCCCAGGGGTGATTTGGCAGCGGCGGGTCATATCCACCCCCGCGCCTCAGGTGCTCCAAGCCCA
>CALDSX010000101.1 GCA_937924445.1 uncultured Chthoniobacterales bacterium | reverse complement strand
AACCCAAGGCCAAAAAGCGAAGGCCAAAAAACTACCAACTAATGACCCGACCCAGAAAAAAAGATGGGTCAACTCCGTCACCGCAGTAAAGGAACTCACAAAAAACATCGAAAAAACCCTTTAAGTTAGTGCCATTCGGGTCTGTTCATTTATATTCGAACAGGCTCCGATCCGGCCCCGCCACACCCAAACCGAAATCCACTCTCGCGTTCACCCTCTGGGTAAAGCCTGGCACGCTCCAAAACGTTCTCCATCCCCCCTTTTTAGTTGCCTCAACCGGTTCCTGGCAACTTTTCAACTGCGGCTTATAGGTTTATCTAAACCGGAACCCTTCGGAATAGCCAATTTTTGTCTGATTAGCTAATTCTTGATATTTGTCTTTGCCGTTTTTCAACAGGTCTGTGGTAATGAGATATTCCCTCTACCGAACACTTCGCGGTAGCTGGGGGGTGGTGCTTAGAGAAGAAATTTTGATTTTGGTAGCTGCTTCGTGGAGATTGGTCTGCAATTTTTTGAGGGTAACGAAATCGCAGCGGAGACTTGAAAGTTCTCGGTGAAATGAAGAACGATTGGATGGGGTTGAGTTGCACCATCGGTGATCCAACTCAGTTAAACGGCGGTAAAGGGCTTCGGCTTCGTGGCGGGAAGCCTCTTGCAGCATTCCAACTTCATGTGAGATCTGCGCAAGTTCGCTTCGCCGCATCGCGAGAGCGACAGCCGTGCGGCAGCGCACTATTTCGTCGAGGAGAGTGTGCAAGTGGTTCAGCGGTTTTGCAGCCTTCAAGCTCAACGCGACGAGAGAGGCACTGGGGCTCGGTTGTTTGTTTTGCGCTTCCCCACCATTTGGGACAGCAATTATCTCTAGCAAGGCCATGAGTCGGTATGCCGGATCAATGAGTTTGTCTCGTGCGGTGTTTAGCTCTTGAAAAGCGGATGTTGTTCCGCCCATATCAGGGTGGAGACAGCGGGCTCTTTTGCGGTAGGCAGCTTCCACCTCCTCAGGTTCGAGAATTGGCCGTGGCTCAAAACCCAGAAAAGCGAAAATCTTTTCTCCTGTCATGCAGAAAAGCTTTCGCCGCAGGAACAATGAGCCACGGCATTGGGGTTGCTAACCTTAAAGCCCCCTTTTTGTAAATCGT
The DNA here is from genome assembly GCA_937924445.1 of uncultured Chthoniobacterales bacterium. GTDB lineage: Bacteria > Verrucomicrobiota > Verrucomicrobiia > Chthoniobacterales > CALDSX01 > CALDSX01. Next base: position 22,914 of record CALDSX010000101.1, on the reverse strand, counting down.
CGCTGTAATCCAATACCGATCCGCTCACGAAAAGTGCGGATTTTGGATCGACCACGACCCGAACATTATTCGACTCGACCAAGATATCACGAGGCAAAGGCCCATCTACTAATTCCATTTTGTATTGGAGTCCGGAGCAACCTCCTCCAATTACGGCTATGCGTAAAGCGCCGTTGGGGCGGGCCTGCTTCTCGAGCAGAAACCGTAGCTGACGGCTGGCAAAATCGCTGACTCTAATCAGCTTTTCATTTCCAACCTTGTATGGAAGTGACGCAACCATAGAGATGACTCTATTCAAGGTGTGAGTTTAATCCATAAAGTTTCCGATGGCCCTTGGGTTGTTTCCAAACGGTTATATTGCACAAAATCAAAACGACCGATAAGTTGGGCTAATGAGTTAACCACTTCAAGTTCCTCTGGGCTCGGTGGGTCGAGCCTAGATTGTCCTGTGCCGACTGTCTGATCGGAGGGTTTGATAGCGGACTGGACCAATTTATTTAGAGCGTTAAGAATAGGTGCCGAACGGATTTCAAAGTGCAGACTCGAAGTGTCACCGATGGCTGTTTTTGGAATGGCCTTGGCTAGCCTTTCCTGCACAGCAAGCGAAGTTCCCAAAAACAAGAAACCGTTGTGAATGGTGACACCCAGAGCGTCCTGTCCGAGGAACTCCGGAATTCGGTAAAACCAAGAGTTCATACCCTCGACCGCTCGTGATTCAGGTTGCGGCAAAGGACGCTGAATTCCAGGCAGAGGAGGGAGAAGAAGCGTGAGATCGTTGGCCCAAGCTAACAGTCTTGGCCAGATTTCGCCAAGCAGTTTTTCATCATTCACAGAAGAGAAGTAACCGAAGTGAGGAAAGAATGCTTCGCCACGCAGCACTTCGGGAACAAGAGTTCCATCAGGAATTGTCTCTTGCATGTCCAAGTAAATGCCGTGTTCTGAGCCGAGCGCTTTTAGTTCTAAATCTTTAATTATTTCCCAGATGGTCTGTAATCGCGGAAGGATGAGAGATTCGGCAAGCGAAAAATTCTTGGAGTCCATTTCTGACATTTCAGGTGCGACGAAAGCTTTGAAAGCTTTAAGCCCAAAGGTGCAGAAATCCTCAACGAGGGTATAGGTTCGCGCCTGCCCCTGTTTATCGGCTATGGATCCGAGGTAGGCAGCTATACCGACATCAAGCAGAGCACGACTGCGCAACTGCGCTGCTTTAGCATATAAAGGTGAACTGTAGCCGCCACGGCTCTCAATTTTCAAACCGGAATCAACAAAAATGATCATGGTTTGGGGGAATGAGGCTGCGGCGAGGAGTTTCTCAAACTCTCCTCCGATTCTTTTGGCGTCGGTTTGGAAGTTCTCGAAAATGGTATGTTCCTTCAGCAGCTTTGGCGGGAGGAGAAATTGCGAAAATTCCACAAATTCGGCAAGACTGGTTTCAGTCCGTGCTTTTTCCAACAAATCGAAGCTTTGATACGAAAGAAAGAAAGGCTTTTTGTCAAGATAAGCTGAAGCAAACTCAAACTCAGGTCGACCAGCCAGGCGACGATCTGGTTCGAGGCGTTCTTGTTTGAGGAGGGGGAGTGAGGTTAACTCTGCCGGGCTGGCGACTGCAAGGACAAAGCGATCGCCGATAAACCCAAAAGCTAACTTGACCCTCTTGGAGAGTAATTTGTCTAATAATCTGATCGTCTCTTCACTTTCGGGGGAATGGCCCAGATAGTTTTTGATGATGCTATGATTAATCGCAACGTTCGAGGCAGTAAAGAGATCGGCTAGGCATACCTCCAGGGTTTTTAAATTTACATTATTTGATATTACTTCGTCGCGGACAACGTTGTCAGGCAAAAATTTAAGCAGAGAAGTTGTGCGTTGCTCGAGATAGGCACGCCCCTGCTCTCCCGTCTTACAGCCGATAATGAGCGCAGGGATGTCAATCTGGTCAACTAACGGTTTTAGTTTCTGGTTCAGGAGTTTTTGAAAGGCAATGTTTGGATCTTGGTTTTTCGAAGAAGCGGACTCGGGAATGGCTTGGCCAATCTCTTCCTCAGTTGGCTGACCATCTTGCGTGGGAACGGGCCTTTCTGAGTTGTGCTTGCGAGCAAAACCTTGAACGATTTGAGCAAGGTTATAGAGCTTTCTTAGATTGGAGAGCTGTTGGCTTGCTCCTTTGGGAAATAGTAGAAATACTTCAGATCCCAAGAAATCTCTGCTCAATTCGTAATTCCTGCGGCTTTGCGGGTGGCGATCGAGGAGTTGCGTGAGCCAATTGGCCGGATCGCCTGCATAACCGGACGCCTCGGCTTTCTTATTTATGGGGGGCAAGGCGAGCAGATCGCGCAAAAACCGACTGCCCAAAAGCTGGCTGAAGATACCCGCCAAATCATTGCCCACTAAAACAAAATCGGCATCGGCAGGGAGTAAGTCAAGCAGGGGAAATGCCGATGCGAGAGAGGGCTTTGGGTTATCCGAATGCTCACCTTTTGGCTCATCTTGTCTTTTGTTCTGCCCGCATCCCGCAAGAGTTAAAATGCCAAAAATTACGAATAAAAACCATGCCATTCGCCTTATTCGAAAAAGATTGAGGTATTCAAAGAAGGTTTTATTCATATTAAAAACCTAGTCGATTGGGAAGGCTTTTCCAATCAAATTTCCTTTGGTTTCCTTCGCTTTGGGAGAGATGGCGGACTCTTATTCTTAAAGAGCCGGGTGTGTTTTTATTTGATCGCCTGCGATGTTGTCTGTCCAAAGGCTGGGGACATTCGGTAAATTGCGTTGCAAGGTTCTTTAAGCGGTTTTTATATTAGCTCTTTAAAATCATGGCAAAAACAGCATTAGGCAAAGGGCTGGGAGCCCTGCTCAGCACCAAATCCTCAGCGGTCATATCGCCCTTACCTGATTCCTCTGTCGGTGAGAGGGTTTTGAAAATACCGCTCAGTCAGATCAGCCCGAGTCCTTTTCAACCGCGCAAAGATTTTCGTGAGGGGGAATTGGATGATCTTGTCGAATCCATTCGCACTCAAGGCATTATCCAGCCTCTGATTCTGCGTAGATCGAAGGCCGGTCACGGCTTTGAACTTATCGCCGGGGAACGTCGTTGGAGAGCGGCAACACAGTTGGGGCTGGTCGAGGCGCCTGCTATCGTCCGAGAGGCCTCTGACCGGGAGGTGCTTGAGTTGGCGCTCATTGAAAACCTGCAACGGTCTGATCTTAACCCGATTGAGGAGGCAGAGGCTTATGCCCGCCTTTCAAAAGAATTCTCCCTGACGCAGGAGGAAATTGCTTCGCGCGTGGGGCGCAGCCGGGCCTCCGTTGCAAACTCAATGCGTCTTCTTGATCTCGACGAGCAAATCCGTGCGTTTGTGGCGCAGGAGCGGCTCTCTGTTGGGCACGCCAAGGTTCTGCTAGGGCTCAAAAACAAAGAGGAGCAGAGGCTTCTTGGCGATATCGCCCTGCGTCGGGGGAGCACAGTAAGAGATCTTGAACGCATTGTGCGTGCGCACATTGAGAAATTTGCCTCATCTTCGGTATATGGACATCGGCAAGGCAGATCTTCAGCGGCGCTCTCGAGTGCTGCCGAACAGGCTTTGCGTGAAATTGAAAGCCGACTGCGTGAACGCTTTGGCACCAAGGTCACTCTCTCTCAAGGCGGGAAAAAAGGGCGAATCGAGATAGAGTTTTACGGTAACGATGATCTCGACCGCATCTTGGAACTTCTCGGTCTACCGCCTTCTGCCATGTGAAGCGGAGCACATACAAAAAAATCAACTCCTTTGAGGAGAGATCAAACGGAGCCTCAAATGTTGGCATGCAGGATCGGTTGGGCAAACGCGTCGTCCCCCAAAAGCTTGCATCCATCGTCTGGATTGCATTATTGGTGGGCATCTGGACAGCTATAATTTCAGGAAGTATTCCTCTTCCTTTTAGAGCCTCTGCGACCGGAAAATCCAAGTCAAAACTATTTTTTGCGGAGGATCCTTTACCAAATACGTTGGCAAGCCGGTTCAATGGTGCCCGAGCTTTAGACCTCGCCCGCAGTCTTGTAAATCTGGGCAGCCGTCGGCCGGAGAGCTACGCTCACGCCCGGGCGGTGGCACTACTCCAGAAGACTTTGGAACAAGCAGGTTGGACCGTTGAAATAGAAACTTTTTCAGACCCCACCGCTTCCGACGTCACATTTGTAAACCTCCGTGCCTATCACAAAGATCGTGGTGACTTCAGTGCACATTCTCGTTCAAAAGGTGAGATTTTTCTTGTCGCGCGTTATGATTCTGCGTCAAATCCTCTTGTTGAACTGCCCGCCGCGTTGGATTCAGCAGCAGGACCAGCGTTTGTCTGCGAAATCGCACGGGTGCTCGGGGAGGCACCAAAACTTTCTTGCCGCGTAGTTATTTACTTGGTGGATGGATCATCACCTCTGCGACAATTTTCTCCCGAAGATGGGCTCCGGGGCAGTCGCATGGTCGCTGCCTTGCTGGAACAGGGTAGAGCCAACAAAATTTTGGCGGTTCTCGTTGTCCGGGGAGTTGGGGGTGAGCCCGCCCGTCTGACGATACCCACGCGATCAAACCCAATTCTGTCGTATAATCTTGAAACTATTGTTCGCGAGTTGGGTCTTGTTCTAGAACTCGAACGACTAGAGCGCCCCATGTGGGATGACGATCTTCCATTTCTCGCGCCGGGCAGAAAAGTGCTTCTTCTCCACGACGGCAAGGCCGAGCAGATTGGAACTGCTGATGACACACCAGAGAAATTGTCTGCAAAATCCTTTGAAGTCACTGGCCGAGCGATCATTCATTTGATTTCAAGACTCTGAGGGCCAAAGGCCTTTAACTCTCCAGAATTGCAACTGCAGCAGCATGAGTCTTGGTATGTGTGAGGCTTATGTGAATTCTTCGAACCCCAAGCCCTGATGCCGTTTCCTTACCGGCTCCGTGCAAAATCGCCCGGGGAAGGTCGGTGTCCATTCTAAAAATTTCAATATCCTTCCATCCACAGGCAGAGCCAATGCCGGTGCGGAGAGCCTTCGATACTGCCTCTTTTGCGGCGAATCGTGCGGCAAGGTGGCGTGCCGGAAATTTCATCGACTGTGCGTAGGCGACCTCGCTATCAGTGAAAACTCTTGTTAGAAATCTCTCCCCAAATTTCTTAAGCGCGCCTTCGACGCGGGCAATAGCGACAAGATCAATTCCGGTGCCGATGATACTCATAGAGCCTCTAATTATGCTGGGAGACTCTCTCGGACCCGCCACAATATCGGCTCATGGCGATTTTCATCTCCGAAACGGCAGTTTCGATTCCGCATAATAAAGCCCGAGAAATGATGCTATGTCCGATGTTGAGATCGGATAGATAAGGAATTTCGAGGACGCGGATAATGTTAAAATAGTTTATTCCATGCCCGGCATTAACCTGCATGCCAAGAGAGTGGGCATGGTGTGCGCCGTTGATCAGCCGGAGCAATTGTTGGGCTGCGCAATCGTTTTGAGAACCATCTGGTAGGCAAACGTTGGAAAAGGCGCCGGTATGCAGTTCGACGGCATCTGCACCGAGATCCGCCGCGGCTGTAATTTGAGCAGGGTCAGGATCAATAAAAAGGCTGACGCGTATACCCAAAGCTCGCAGGCGTGCTACGAGAGGACGTAAAGAGTTATCCAGAGATGCCGCATCAAGCCCCCCCTCGGTTGTGATTTCCGCTCGGCGCTCGGGAACCAGGCAAACATCATCGGGGATGACATCAAGCGCCACGGCAGCAACAGCCGAATCAACGGACATTTCGAGGTTCAAAGGCAAAGGTCGTTCTTTCGCCAGAAGACGGACATCGCTTTCTTGAATGTGGCGGCGGTCCTCGCGCAGATGAACAGTTAGACTATCCGCCCCACCTTTTTTGCAGGCATTGGCTATCTCCATGATCCGCGGCTCGGCCAAAAGCGATTGATGTATTCCCGGATAACGTGCCTGCCGCAAGGTGGCCGCGTGGTCAATATTAACACCAAGCTTTAAAGAGCGCGAGCTAGATTTCATTTGTTCTTCAATGCTTCAATGCTTGAAATGCCTCATCCCGGTGAAAACCATCGTCATCCCATGATCATTTGCAGCTTCGATGACTTCATTGTCGCGAAGAGATCCGCCGGGTTGAATGGCGGATGCCACCCCTTCCTTCGCTAGAACAACGAGGCCATCTGGGAACGGAAAAAAAGCATCGCTAGCAACAGAGGCACCTTTTATAGCGAGTCCAGCCTCTTTTGCTTTCCACACTGCGATACGGGCGGAATCGAGCCTGGACATTTGCCCCGCCCCGATGCCGATTGTGCGATCCGGCCCTGCAATAACGATCGCATTTGATTTGACATGCTTGACGACTTTCCACCCAAAATGCATCGCTGCGATTTCCTTTTTTGTGGGAGGTCGTTTAGTCACCACACGCTCTTCAAGAACAAGTTGGCGGGGAGGATCCTGGTCCTGAACAAGAACTCCTCCCAGCACGGAACGAACTTCACGCGCAATACCCGATACCGTGAGAGTCTCCTGCGCTAAAACCATCAGGCGAAGATTTTTCTTTTTTTGAAGGAGCGCACGCGCAGATGGCTCGAAGCCTGGCGCAATAATAACTTCACTAAAGATCTCGCAAATTGAGCGCGCGAGCGGTTCGGTGATATGTCGGTTCGTGATAATAATTCCCCCAAAGGGGGCTTGTCTGTCTGTGGCAAGTGCCAGCTCCCATGCCTCACGAAGGTCGTCGTTTGATCCAACGCCGCACGGATTTGTGTGCTTGAGTATTGCAACCGTCGGTTTGTTGAACTCCGAGATAAGATTTACCGCAGCTGTGATATCGAGAATATTATTGTAGGAAAGCTCTTTGCCATGGATTTTTTCTATACATTTTGAGAAATCGCCGTATAGAGCCGCGTTTTGATGCGGATTTTCGCCGTAGCGAAGACGGGTGGCAAGAGGAAGGCTGAGGGTGAATGACGAGGCAGTCTGTTGAGCGCCGTCGAGATAGCGGGTGATTGCGTGGTCATAGGCAGATGTCCGCATAAAGGCCTTAATTGCTAACTTTTCACGGAGCTTGAGCGATGTGGCCCCCTCGTTTGCTTCCATACAGGCAACGACCTCGATATAGTCAGCAGGGTCAGAGACCACTGTTACGGATTGATAGTTTTTGGCCGCGCTGCGCAGCATAGAGGGTCCGCCGATGTCTATCTGCTCAATGGCCTCTCCAAGGGTGACACCTTCACGCTCAATAGTTTTTTCAAACGGGTAAAGGTTGACCACAACCATATCGATCGGCGCAATGCCGCATACTTCCGCCTGCCTTTCATGCTCAGGATTGTCTCGTTTGAAAAGCAATCCTCCATGAACTTTGGGGTGGAGCGTTTTTACTCGGCCATCGAGTATTTCCGGAAAACCCGTAAACTCAGAGATCTCGCTAACCACCAGACCAGCGTTAGAGAGTAGTTTCGCGGTGCCTCCCGTGCTGATAAGTTGCACACCAAAGGCCAACAGGCGTTTGGCAAAGTCAATAAGTCCCGTTTTGTCGGAAACGGAGAGAAGAGCGCGGCGGACTTTTGTCTGTTTCATGGGATTTGAGCGTGATTGCGCAACTTTAGGGAGAATCTCAATACGGTAAGGGCGGATGGAGAGTATCGAGATACCATTCCAAGATAAGAGGTCCGACAAATACCCAGACCATTGCCCCCAAGGCAAGGTAAGGACCAAAGGGAATAGCAGCGCCACGTTCACCTCTGCTGCGTTTGGTCAAGAGAATTGCGATCCCAATCACTGCTCCTGTGACGGAACCAACAACCAGGGTAAAAAAAACAGCTTTCCATCCAAAAAACGCCCCAATGGCGCCCATGAACTTCACATCGCCGAGGCCCATTGCTTCTCGCGGAAGCACTGCTTCGGTGAAGGCTCCCCGAAATTCGGTGATGGAATGCATTGGAAATGACCCTTTCTTTGTCTCGATGTGATCCCACGCGATGCGAATATCGATCTCGTCGTAAACGCGCCCATCGATGAGCGCATTTTTGGCTGCGATGCGGATTCTGTCACTCTCCCGGCTAAAGACTTCATCTAAAAAATAGGATTCTCCGTCAAAAACCAGGGCTATTCTTCCACCTTCCTCTCGCCTCAAATGGAATAATGGTGGATCCTCTGGGGAATCGGCCGACAGACGGATGCGGCCGAAAGCCAGTTTGCCCAGTTCGACTACACTCCAAAGAAGCAGTCCTCCAATCAGGGCGCCAAAAAGGGACCATGCGGCCGCTTCAATGCGGTCGGTTGCGCCCTGCAATCGAGGGGCAACAACCGAGAGGGCTAACCCAGCAGCCACACCCCCCAGTGTAAGACTGTCAGGAATAATCATGTGCTCGAGATCAATAAAGGTGGCCGCAATTGCGATACTGCAGAAAACAAACAATCCTGCAGTGAAAACCGGATCGCTACCATAAACAACCCAAAGCGCGAGAAAAAGCGCGGCTGTCAAGGCCTCAACAAGGGGGTATCGGGACGAAATAGAACTGCCACACTTTGCGCACCTTCCACGGAGCAAAATCCAACTAACAATCGGCAGATTTTGATGCCATGAAATTTGGTTTTTGCAGGCCGGGCAAAAGGAGCGACGCGGTTTATTCACCGAGAGCCCGCGGGGCAAACGGTAGATCACCACATTGAGAAACGAGCCAACAACAGCGCCAAATACCGCAACAAATGTCATCAGAAGAGACATTTCCAGCGGATTTGATACCGGTTCGGCGCTGCTCATGCAGGTGGTGGAATGCCTCTTGCGAAAATTTAAAGAGGCAGGAGTCGGAGCCGGATTTACGGACCCGGTTTAATTTTCAACCTGAGCTTTTGAATTTTCAGTAGTTTCGTTTTGACGGCTCGATTCAGGGGGGGACTTTCCTGAAGATACGTCGGAAGCGGTTTCGCTGGTTTTTTTCCTGGATTTCGTCCCTTTCGCAGTTGCGCCCTTGCCCGGTCTCTCAGCCACAGCGTTGTTATCTTGAGGTGCATCTACCCATTCAAGGTAGGCCATGGGGGCAGAATCGCTAAGCCGTGGTCCCAATTTTACGATTCGTGTGTAACCCCCAGAGCGGGAGGCACATCTGACTGCGATGTCATTGAACAATTTTTTAACAGCCTCCTTCTGAGTGAGAAAAGCTGCCGCGTTTCGGCGGTCATGAAGAGTGCCAGATTTTCCAAGTGTGACCATTTTCTCGGCGACAGGACGGACAGCCTTGGCTTTTGCCAAGGTGGTGCGAATGCGCTCATGCAAGATAAGGCTGCAGACCTGATTTGAAATAAGGGCATCTCGATGCTCAGTTTTACGCCCTAGCTTGGTTGTGGAACGTCTGTGACGCATAATTTGGAGATGTGATTAAAGCCAACGATTAATTCTTTTCTTTGCTCTTTGAGTTCGAATTTGATGTCTCCGGAATGTCAACCAAACCAGGGTCAAATTTGCTGCCAAGCGAGAGTCCGAGAGTTTGTAGTTTATCTTTGATTTCGTTGAGAGACTTTTTACCAAAATTTCGAAACTTAAGCATTTCGGTTTCCGTTTTCATCGCGAGCTGACCGACGGTGGTGATATTTGCGTTGTTGAGGCAGTTGGCTGCGCGAACGGAGAGTTCAATTTCGTTCACACTCATGTTCAAGAGCTTGCGCAGGCGATTGTGTTCAGCGGTCACTGTCTCTGGTGTGTTGTCGAATTCGATAACTTTATCTTGGAATTTGACGAACACATCGAGGTGGTGCCGGAGAATGTCGGCCGCTTGCATGAGTGCACCTTCCGGGTCGATACGCCCGTCTGTCCAGATTTCAAGGATTAACTTGTCGTAATCAGTCCGTTGCCCGACGCGTGTGTTCTCTACCGCATACTTTACACGTGTGACAGGTGAGAAGATGGAATCAATCGCAATGACTCCGATTGGTTGGCCGGGACGTTTGTTTTCGTCGCCGGTTGCAAAGCCGCGTCCGATCCGCACTTCCAGTTCAGCCTCAAATTTTTGTTTTTTATCTAGTGTGCAAATAATCTGATCTTTATTCAACACTTCAACCTGCTGAGTCTCCTGGATGTCTGCAGCGGTTACAGGTCCTTCTCGGTTCACTGAAATCGTGAGGTTTCGGATATCGTGATCTTTAGCCTTAAACTTGACCTTTTTAAGGTTGAGAACGATGTCCGTCACGTCTTCAACTACTCCGGGAAGTGAGCCAAACTCATGGAGTGCTCCGGTGATGCGCACAGAGGTTATAGCGGCCCCTTCGAGGGAGCTAAGAAGAACGCGACGCAGGGAATTTCCCACAGTGTGCCCGTAGCCTGCCTCAAATGGTTCAGCGATAAATTTGCAATAGGTGGGGCTCGCAGTCTCAAGCTCACGAACAAGGGATTTGGGCAGTTCAAAGCGTCCGTAACGGACAGGAGCAATCGGAGTGTTTTCGAGTGTGTCTGACATGATCTAGTAAGAGCGCTGGGTTACCCCCGGCGAGAAAAGGCTCTACCTGTAAAAAAAAGGGCATTAAACCTCGGGGACCGACAGCCGAATTAGGTTATCTCGCGGAAACGTTAGTAAATGCATTGAGATTTTTTTGTCAAGTTGTTTTGTTGAGTGCCGTGTAGGTGCCGTGTGTCGCGTAAAAATTGCTTCTAAAATCCCGGGGTCATTTTCGATGGGAAAGTGCCAGCAAACCAGTTTAAGTGGTTCGTCGGGTTACGCGAGAAGAGAAGAGCGCCTACCGGCGTTGTGTTTGGACTCGTGCACTCGACCTCCGCGAGCCGCGCTAAGCCGCCACCAGGGCACCCCTCTCCATGTAGAGGCTGCAGCGCACCAATAGTCCTTGGGGTGTTAAGCGATTCCTAAAACCTTTGCCCCCAATCTCCTCCTTCCACTCGAAATGAAACCTGCCTCCTTTTCAGGGCCTTGGGTGAAGCTCAATAATTTCGATAAACGGCTTGAGCACTCCCTTTTGCGGGCGATTTCAAAGAATCTGCAATTTTTCAACTGCGGTCTGTTGGATTATGGAAAGGTTAAAAACACGGACTTGCGGAAGCCTGAAGTATGGTTTGGAGACCGGGACAGGCGAGGGAGGCTTCTGTGTGACTCGGTAGGGTGATTGAGCCGATGGATTGGGAGCTGATGGTGGCAATGGCTTCGGTAGTGGATTGAAGAAAGGTGTTGACGGCCAATTCTTCTAAGTAGCGGTCATACTTTAGGCCGTTGATGGCGGCTTGTGCGGCTGAAATTTTGAGGGAGTGTTTAGTTTGATAGTGATATTCGGCATGGATACAATCAAGCAGAGAAGGGGAGAGGGGGACACCTTCGATTAAGAGATTTTGAAGTAGAGAGAGAGCAATATCTGTGGCCATCCGATGAAGGCCTAACTTTGGATTGTTTGGGGATAGGTCTCGATGTTTGTGATCAAACCTTCGGGCCACCTCTGTCTGAACAATAGTGCTCAAATGGCAAATGCGGAAGATGCCAGCAAGCATCCCAACTTCAACGCTCCAGTCGGAGGGGATGCGAAGTTGCCATGCGAGATTGGTCGTAAGAGCTGTTTCTCCTGCTAAAGCGTAGCGAAATGAATCGATGAAGACGAGGAGTGGCAAATCGCCGAGAATGACACGCAAAGCGCAGAGAAAGGGACTAAAGAGTAGACGCATGACTCGACCATGGAGACGATCGCTGTAGCGAGAGGAGTAGCCTTTCGAGAAGACGAATTGAAAATCCGGATGGACGAGGGGGTAACAGAGTCGTTCGAGAAGATGACGATGATAGGTGCGAATGTCGCAATCGTGTGTGGCGATAATGGCGATCTCTCTGTTCGCGAGAAGCGCTCCTATGCAGAGCCAGAGGTTTCTGCCTTTGCCCGGGGCACCTACAGGCAGGTTCTGTTGGTTCAGGTAGGCCAGAGTCTTCCGAACGGCGGGAGAGGAGGTCCAGAGGACGGATGTTTTGCAAGGAAACCCTTTAAAGAGTCGGCGCGCCTCGTCGAGTTGAGAGCGTCGGGCACCGTCAAGGCCGATTATTATTTCTGAAAGGTAGTCAGCGTGGCGGAGGGATTCGATAATTGTTTGGAGAGCCTGAGAGCCGAGTTCATTGACATGACAGGGGAGGACGAGAGCGAGAGGCCTTTGTCTTGAAAAGAGACGAAGCTCTTCTGCAAGCGGGCTCTCTGCCGGATGATCCGGAGCGAGAAAAGAAAGCGTTGCGATGGGAACGCGATGGGAAACAGCAGCCATTTATCTGATGGTCTGTGCCTCGCGATGTGAGCTGGCGCAGGCTGGAATTTAATGAGTCGGCAGCAGGCGGGCACCGTCGGCAGGCACGTAAGGAGTGGCGGTGGTGTGTATTCCGGTTCTTTGAAGGTAGCGCGTGGCGATGGTTTTGGCGGCATCTGAAGCCTTTGAGGCTTTTGCCAAAGCAACGACGGCACCACCGAATCCTCCGCCGGTTAATCGTGCGCCGAGAACCCCCGGAGTGGATACAGCAATTTCGAAAAGGTTATCCAATTCTTCGGTGCTGTTTTCGAAGTAAAGCCGAGAACTCTGGTGGGAATTGGTCATTGCTTGCCCAAATGCAACCATATCGTTGTTTTGCAGGGCAGCAACGCATTCGGCGACTCTTTGGTTTTCCCCAATGATGTGCCTCGCACGACGAAAGACCATTTCGGGCATTTGATCAGCGGCAGCTTCGAGTGCGCTGAATGTTGCGTCTCGCAATGCACGAACATTGAGAACACGAGCGGCCTCATAGCATTGAGTGCGCCGCTCGTTGTATTCTCCACCGACGAGAGAATGTTTCATTCCGGAGGGGATAACGAGAAAAAGATGGCCAGGCGGCAGAGGATATAACTCGTAAGTTTCAGAGCGGAAATCGAGATGAAGCAAATGACCGGCTTTTCCGCAGATACTGGTCGCTTGGTCGAGGAGACCGCAATTGACGCCAACAAATTCGTTTTCAGCCCTGCGACAGAGCCTGGCTAGATCCATGGGGGGTAAATTTGTGCCGGAGAGGGCGAGAAGAGCGGTGGCCGTGGCGATCTCGATGGCCGCCGAGCTGGAGAGACCGGCTCCTGCAGGCAAGTTGGATGTGAATTGGATGCGGCACGGTGGAATTTCCAGACCCTCTTCCCTAAGGTATTTAATGACGCCAAGTGGATAGTTAGTCCATGCCCCGGGGGTTGCCTGCGGTTCTGTGAAGGCGGAAAATGAAAATTCTTCTGGTGCGAGGTCGGATGTGAAGTTCAGAAAAATGTTGTCGCTCTCGATCTGCTCAACGAATGCCTCAACACCCTGTGGTAGAGCGCAGGAGAGCACAAACCCTTGGTTGTAATCGGTGTGATTACCTATAATCTCTATACGCCCCGGAGCGAAAGACTTTGCTGTGCGCCGGGATGTGTTCATGAATAACTTTTTGATGGCCGGAACAAATTAACAAGAAGATTTTTCAGTCGAAGTTAAGGCTCATTTAGGGGAATACTCGTGGGTGGCATGAGCTCGTAGGTTATAATTCCGGTTTGATTTTCTTCTTCAATAACGACGAGGTCGAGTTCTTCGTATGCTTTGTTTAGAGCGACGGGGTCACCGCGAAGGGCGGGGTTGTGGGTCATGAGGCGACGGCGAACAAAAATGCGGGCGAGACGCTTCTCGAAAGAGGTTGGGGCATTTTTGCCTGCAAAGAAAGAGGAGAAGAGGCGAGAGAGAGAGATGTGTTTCATGTCTGCTGAGAAACAACTGAAGTTTGGCTGCGGAGACGTTTGAGGCGCGGTTCGATTTTCCTGTAGAGAGTGGCCATGGATATTCCTAGCATGGCGGCGGTTTTCTCTCGGGAGCCTCCATTGTGTTTGAGAGTAAGTTCGATGAGACGGTGTTCTTGTTGTCGGACAAATTCATCAAGTCTTATGCCAACCTGGGGCATTTCATTGTCAGTTGTTGCAGGGTCTGAGGGGTTCTGCGGGGTGACTGACTTTGGGAAATGCTCTGGGAGGTCTTCGACGCGGATAACTCCTCCCTCGCACAGGGCACAGGCGCGTTCGATGGCGTTTTCCAACTCGCGAACATTGCCGGGGTATTCGTAGTGTTGAAGCAGCGTGAGTGCGTCGGGTGAAATGCGATTGGGTTCGCCGCCTGTATTTTTTGCGTGTTTGAGAAGAAAATGGTTTACCAGCAAGGGTATATCTTCCATTCGCTCGCGAAGCGATGGCATCTCGATGGGGATGACTGCGAGGCGGTAGTAGAGATCTTCTCGGAATAAACCGGCACGAATTTTTGGAAGAAGCGGTTCGTTCGTGGCGGCCACAACACGAGCGTTAACGGTTATTGAGTTGTTATCTCCGACCCGACGAATTTCACGCTCCTGCAACACGCGGAGCAATTTGGTTTGCAGTGGTTGGGCCATGGAGTTGATTTCGTCGAGAAAAATAGTCCCTTCGTGAGCTTCTTCGAACAAGCCCACTTTGTCTTGAACTGCGCCAGTGAAGGAGCCTTTTTTATGGCCAAACAACTCTGATTCGAGCAGGTTTTCAGGCAGTGCGCTGCAGTTCACAGCAACGAAGGGGCGGTGATGGCGGGCGCTGTTGTAGTGTAGGGCGCGGGCGACTAGTTCCTTTCCGGTTCCGCTCTCACCAAGAATAAGCACCGTGGCATCGGTGTTTGCCACTTTGGAGATCAGGCTGAAAACTTTCTGCATTTTAGCGCTGGTGCCAACGATATTCTCGAATTTGTAGCGATCGCGTATTTCTCTTCTGAGGAGTGTATTTTCGTGGATTGCAGCTTGGTAATCGAGAGCGCGCTTAATGCTGATTTTGAGTTCATCTACCTTGAAAGGTTTTGTTACATAATCGAAGGCGCCTATTTTCATAGCTTCGACGGCGGTCTCGACGCTCGCGAATGCGGTAACGAGAATGACTGCAGGGCCACCGGTTCCGCTTGATTTGCAAGCGCGCAGGATATCGAGCCCGCCAACGCGCTGCATTTTCATATCAGCGATAACGAGATTGGGGTGTGCCCCCGGCAACTCTTCCAATGCACGTTCTGATGAGCTGAATGGGAGCGTTTCGTGTCCGAGTTCTTTACATATGCTGCAAATGACATCCACCATTGCTGGTTCGTCATCAATTATCATTATCCTGCCCATGGGGTGGTCAGATTTCCAAGAGTAAGTTGAAATGATGAAAAAGATCTGTTTGGAAAAGCCTGTATTGTATTGCAATCTTAGATTCTGAATCGCACATTTGAGAATGTCTGTAAATGATGATAGGCAAAAAATCAAATAAAATAGATTTTTTTGAGAGAGAAGAGGATTTGATTAGATTAAAGTCGGGAGGTAGAGTAAAATAAGAGATGACTTTCAGAAGTAATTTCTGTTTTGATATCGGCTCCCCGACGCCTCGAGGCAATTTTTAAAACGAGTGTGCCATGGTGCTGATGGCAAATTATCCTGTCAGCTTTACAATTTGTGGCAATGGGCGGACGAGGTTACAGGCTAATGGGCGAACGCGTTCTATAATTCCTTCGCCAAGCTCAATGTTTTTTCTGAGTGCTTGGTTTACAGACTCGAGCTGAGCATCGAGTTTATCAATCACGTGCAGCACGTTTGCCTCTGGAGTTTTGGGCATAACCGGTGAGCCGAATTCAAGTTCGCCATGATGCGAAGCGATGAGGTGAAGAAGATGAAGGCGAGCATCTTCATTTGAGGGCTTGAGGGTTTTCCAACTTGAATGTTCTGGTGCAGATGTTAGCTCTCTCCACAGAGCATTGACGACTTCAATTCCGATGACGATGTGGCCAAGGAGTTCGCCGCGGACCTCGTAAGGGATTTCGAATCCAAATTCGGGAGGGCAGGTTTCCCAAATTTTTCCACAATCGTGAAGGAGAGCTCCGGCCAGGAGCAAATCACGATTGATCTGAGGATAGACTCTTGAAACTGCATCGGCGGTGCGCATGATTTGCGCGGTATGACCGACGAGCCCCCCTCTGTAGTTGTGATGGTAAAAACGTGCTGCGGCTGTGCGGCGGAATTTGACTCCGTGAGTTTTCAGAAAAAGTGAGCAGAGAGTGGCAAATCGAGGATCATCAATTGTGGCGATAAGCCGTTCGACGTCGGCGTAGTCCGCATCCAGTTTTTCACGAAGAGCTCGCGGAACGGTAAACAGACTGTCTCTCTCCTCTTTTGAGAGAGCGCCAAAGGATAGATGTCGTGTGTCGAAGCCGTATTCTGGGTGGAAGGAAAATGTGCCGGTGGCGGAGAGAACATCACCAAGTTGGAGCTTTATTGCTTCGTTGAACTGGGGGTGGTCGCTCCAGATTTTGAGGTTCAGTTGTCCGGTTGCGTCACGGAGTGTGATCACGAGATATGGCTTGCCGAGACGCGTCTGACGAGTGTCGATTGAAGAAACCTGTGCCGCTAATTTGGCCTCCACCGAACCGTTCCGAATATTCTCAAGGAGTTCTGAGATTGCCAAGGTGACTTTTGATTGGGCGTTTTCTTGAGGCTCGCTCATGATGTGGCGGGGTAGCTGCCAAGTACGCGAACGAAGGCGGCTTGTTCTCGAAGACTTTTAATTGCGCTTTCCACAGCCGGATCCTGGGCATGTCCCGGTATGTCAATGAAAAAAATGTATTCCCATTTTTTACGTCGGGAAGGGCGGCTTTCAATTCGAAGAAGGCTCACGTTGTTGGCTCGGAATGGTTCAAGCGCTTGGTGTAGAGCTCCAACCCGGTCCTGGAGGACGACCATGAGCGAGGTTTTGTCGTTGCCCGTGGGTGTGGTTTCGATCAGGCCCAGAACGACAAATCTTGTGGTGTTGTCGGGCACGTCCTGGATGGATGTCTCTAGAACGGGGAGGTTGTACAAATTTGCCGCAAATCTGCTGCATATAGCTGCGCTGTTGGGAGCTTCGGCGGCCATTTTTGCTGCGAGCGCATTGCTCGAAACAGGAAGAAGCTCGACGCCCGGAAGATTTACGCGAAGCCAGGTGCGGCACTGACCGAAGCTTTGAGAATGACTGAACACTCTGCGGATGCTCTCTTTTGGGCCGATACCTGCAAGGGTGTGGTCAATTCGAAGGAGTTCTTCTCCGCAGATAGTGAGGTCGTATTCGATAAGCCCGTCGAGTGTTTGCCTTACAGACCCTTCAGTGGAGTTTTCTATGGGGACGATCCCAAAATCGGCCCTCTTGCTCAGAACTTGGGCGAATACCTCAGGAATTCCGCAGCAGGGTGAGAGTGTGACGCTGGAGCCGAACTTCGCCAGGGCAGCCTGGTGGCTCCAGGTGGCCTCCGGACCAAGGTAAGCAACAACGAGACGTTTTTCGAGGTTGATCGATGCAGAAATAATTTCGCGATAGATCGCGCGCAGTGAGGCGTTCGAAAGGAGTGTGCTTGAGTTAAGAGCCTCGAGACGACGAAGAAGGTCCTCCTCTCTTTCAGGAGCGTAGATGGCTAACCCATTTTTGTGTTTGATATCTCCTACCTGGGCAGCGAGGGTGAGTCGTTGATGTATGAGGTTAAGGATCTCGGCGTCGATAGCGTCTATTCGATCCCGCAATTCCTGAAGGGTCATTCTGTGGGAGGTTGTTGTGGTTCGATAGTTTCTCCCGGATCGGGATTGGAAAGGCTGGAGGTCTCAGCAAAAGGTTCAGTTTGATTAAAGGAATGTGCATCCTTAACGGAGGTGAAAATTGTCGGTGTGGGCAGTGCTTCTTCGTTTCCTGCGGGTGGTTCAAACGGCACTTCTTGGGAGGGTGCCTCCAGCGGAAGGAGCGTTTGGTCCGGGTCTGTCTCAGTTTCATTGCCCGGAGCGCTTGGCAGAGGAATCCGGCGAAGTTCCTCTGCATTTGGCAAATCGGCAAGGGATCGAAGCCCGAAGTGTTTGAGAAACTGTTCCGTGGTTCCATAAAGCTGCGGGCGTCCGGGTAGTTCGGCACGACCAACGATTTCAACGAGACCGCGTTCGAGAAGCGTTTGAACCACACCATCCACCGCAACACCGCGCACTGCCTCAATGTCAGCGCGGGTAATAGGCTGGCGGTAGGCAATAATAGCGAGAGTTTCCAGCGCAGGCGCACTAAGTCGTGCGGGTTTTGCGTCGGGATAAAGTTGACGGATCCAGAGCGCGTGTTCCTGGTTTGAGACGAGTTGCCAACCGCCAGCGACTTCGACAAGGCGAAAAGCATGTTCGGCCTCGGCGTATTCAGATTGGAGTGAACGAAGAATTGCAAAAATTTCCGCCTGGTCCGCAGAGCGAAACTCCATTGCGAGCCTGTTTTCGGGCTCGGCGACGGCGGCTCTTTGCAGTATTTGACAAATTTCCGTTGGTTGCAGCGGTTTTTGAGAAGCGAACAAGAGGCCTTCAATCACTTGACGGAGGGTTGTCATGATGCGTGGACAAAGGTGCCGGTTTTTGTGAGACTCTGACCAGAAAGTTGATCTGATGCGGAGGTGTGCTTGATCTGAGTGTTTGAAGGAGCGCTGAGGGGTTGGCCGATGGCAGCAGCATCTCCGCGGTTCTCATTAACTATTTTCTCTGAAGAGATCTCTTCGTTATCTGTAAAGGAACCAAGAGGAGGCGCTCCAGGGCGACGTTTGAGTAAGATTTGTCCAAGAGGAGTGAGCTGCTCAGCGAGAATTTGTTTCATACGTACCAGTTCGAGGAGAGCCAGAAAAGTGACAACCATTTCTACCCGCGAAGCGGTTTCAGGGAAGAGCGCTGAAAACTCTACAACCCTCCCTGCCTCTAGCAGAGCCAAAATATGGTTTATTTTATCCGCAACTGTGAAATTTTCATCAAACACCTCCCGAAGCTCGCCAGCCTGTTGAACTCGTTTGAGGATTCTATCGAAGGCACAGAGGAGATCGAGTATATTGGCAGCGGTCAGTGGCTTGGATGTGTCAGGTTTTTGGGAAGGGGGAGGTCTGCGTGCGAAAATGCGCTCCTGCTCTATTTCACGGATCTGAAGTTCGCCTGCGGCTTCTTTGAATTTTTTATATTCAATAAGTTGCCGGATTAACTCCCAGCGAGGATCTTCCTCGTCCTCCTCCTCATCACCCGGAGGCGGTTGCTGATCCACGGGAAGTAGTTCTCTGCTTTTTAAATAGATCAGAGTGGCCGCCATAACGAAAAACTCGCCGGCCAATTCAATATCAAAGCGCGAGGCTGTTTCAATGTAAGCCAAAAACTGCTTCGTGAGCCGTTCGAGGCAGACATCATAAATATCGACCTCATCCTTCTTAACCAGGTAAAGAAGGAGGTCGAGTGGCCCCTCGAACACCTCAAGATGGATCTTGTAATTCTCATGCATGAAATTTTCAGAATAGTCTTCCCCTCACGGAGTTCAAGCGCAGAGCGCAGAGAACTCTATGGGCGAAAAAAGTTATCGTTAATTAGAAAATTCGTGCTGGAAACCGATAATGATGCGGCTATGCATGGAAAAATGGAAGCGCTTTTGAAAATGCTACAAACTCGTGCTCTTGCTCCGAGGCAGGATTTGGCGGATGAACTAGGCCTGTCTGTGGAGGAAGTGAACGCCAAAATCGCAAGACTCGAATCTGAAGGTGTCATTCTCGGATATCAGGCAGTAATAGATACTGAAAAACTCGACGATGACGGGGTGACCGCGCTCATCGAGGTGCGAATCCGCCCTGAACGCGGTGGGGGATTTGACCGTCTGGCTCAGCGTATCGCAAAGTTTGATCAGGTGCATGGGTGTTATCTCATGAGTGGAGGGTATGACTTGCTCGTTATTGTAAGGGGCAGCAATCTGCGGGAAATTTCGCATTTTGTCGCTGAACGGCTTAGCACCGTTGAGGGGGTTCTTTCGACGGCTACCCGATTCAGGCTTAAAACCTACAAAGAGAACGGTTTGATGATCGTTCGTGAAGAGCAGGGCGAACGCTTGGCTGTGACACCTTGAACCCCGTAACACCGGTTTTTTGTGCGAGAACTAAGTGACCGAATTGCGCATCACGTGCGCGCGCTCCCGCGCTCTGGCATACGCGACTTTTTCGAGGTCGTTCAAACAATGGACGATGTGATTTCGCTCGGCATTGGCGAGCCTGATTTTGTGACCCCCTGGCACATTCGGGAGGCGGCTATTTACGCCATTGAACGAGGGAGAACGAGCTACACGTCGAACCTGGGGCTGCCTAAGTTGCGTCAGGCGGTGTCCCGTTATGTTGAAAAACACTTCGGAATCTCATACGACGCCAAATCTGAAGTGCTCGTTAGTGTTGGGGTTTCGGAGGCACTTGATCTCGCACTTCGTGCTCTGCTCGACCCGGGTGATGAAGTTATCTATCACGAACCATGTTACGTATCGTATTTGCCATCTATTGACCTCGCAAGAGGTGTTGGCGTGGCTGTCCCCACAAAGCTAGCCGACGGTTTTGCCCTGAAAGCTGCGGCCATTGAGGAGCGAATCACCGATCAAACAAAGGCGATTCTCCTCAGTTTTCCCACAAACCCTACCGGGGCCACGCTCCCTGCTGAGGAGGCAGCGCGTATAGCTGACATATGTATCCGTTATGATTTAATTCTGCTGACGGACGAGATCTACAGTGAATTGACCTACGAAGGTGCCCATCGTTCTGTGGCTTCGTTTCCGGGGATGCGTGAACGAAGCATTTTTCTGCACGGGGTTTCGAAGGCTTTTGCAATGACCGGATTTCGTATCGGTTTCGCCTGTGCGCCCTCCCCGCTCATCGAGGCCATGATGAAAGTGCATCAATACGGTATTCTCTGTGCACCAACGATCAGTCAGGATGCCGCAATAGAGGCGCTTGAGAATGGTCGGCCTGCAATGGAGGCCATGAGGAATGATTACCGTCTCCGCCGCAACTTTATCGTGACGGAATTTGAGAAAATGGGGTTCCCCTGTTTAAAACCGGGCGGGGCTTTTTATGTTTTTCCGGATATTTCATCGCTGGGACTCTCGAGCAAAGAGTTTTCACTTCGGTTGCTCGAAAAAAAACGCGTTGCAGCAGTCCCTGGAACAGCCTTTGGCCGGTGTGGGGAAGGTTTTATTCGGTGCAGCTATGCCACATCTTTTGATAATATAAAAAAAGCCATGACACGAATTGCCGAATTTGCGGACGAAGTTCGTCGTGGCTGAGCGCCGAGAAACGGTCTGAATTGGATGCAATGAGAAAAGGTTTTTTATTGCTTCGCGAGTTTATAAGCCGTCCAGGGATGGTTGGAGCGGTGTGGCCCTCGTCGCGTGCGCTTGCGAGGCGCATAGTTCAACTGGGCAGGGTTTCTTCTGCAAAAGTTGTGGTTGAGTTAGGTCCCGGCACCGGAGCATTTACCCGGGAAATACTTGGAGGCCTGACTTCAGATGCCTCATTTCTTGCTGTTGAAAAGTCCGAGTGTTTGGCCCGCTATCTTGCGAGCTCTCTAAGCAAACGGCCGGGGCATCTCTCCGATTTACCAAAGGTTGTACAAGGCTGCGCGACGCGGCTTGCCGACCTTTTGGCCAAGGAGCGATTTTGCATGCCGGATGTGGTCATTTCAGGACTCCCCTGGGCAGGTTTTAGACCAATGGTTCAGAAAAAAATTCTGTCCCAGATTTCTGAGGTGTTGGCCCCTGGAGGAGTTTTCGTCACCTTCGCTTATTTTGGTCCGCATCTCTTAAGACGTGGACGGTTTTTCCGCAGACTGCTTGATACCCAATTTGAGTTTGTTGAGCGCAGCGCGACGGTGGTTGCAAACATCCCGCCGGCTTTTGTAATTAGAGCATCAAAGAGATTCTCAAAAGAGAAAACCGGTTCAGTGGCCGGCAGCAAGGAACCGTTCGGCATCAATTGCGGCCATACATCCCATGGCTGCTGCTGTAATAGCTTGTCGATAAGTTGAGTCTGCACAGTCGCCGGCGGCAAAAACACCCGGGATGTTTGTCCTTGTTCCCGAGTTTGCAATGCGGACGTAGCCTGCTGGGTCCAGGTCCACTTGGCCCGCAAATATTGCCGTGTTTGGAACGTGCCCGACAGCCACAAAAACACCGGCGCAAGGGAGCAATGTGCGCAAATTGGTCTTCACGTCGCGCAAGCTAACAGCAGACACAGAGTCCCCAGCGGGGTCATGTATTTCTTCGATGACCGAGTTCCACACTGGGCGGATTTTCGAATGTGCGAGGGCTCTCTCCGCCATGATGCGGGAGGCGCGAAGCTGATCTCGGCGATGCACCAAGAACACTTCCGAAGCAAAACGAGTCAGAAATAGTGCTTCTTCGCAGGCCGAGTCCCCTCCACCGACAACGACTAAGGGTTTGTTGCGAAATACAGGCAGGGCGCCGTCGCATGTGGCACAGTAGGTGACGCCTTTGCCTTCAAGTTCTTTTTCACCCGGAACTCCGAGGTGCTTATGTGAGGCACCGACCGCAATGATGACCGTTCGAGTTTCAACAATTCCTGTAGAGTGGATCAAACGAAAAGGAGGGCCACCAATGAGCTCCGCCTTTTCTACTGTTGCCTGAAATGAAACTCGTGCTCCGAAGCGCTCCGCCTGGCGTTGCATTGTAACCATGAGCTGCGTTCCATCGACACCCTCGGCAAAACCAGGGAAATTTTCGACGACAGTCGTTGTCGTTAGGAGTCCTCCTGCCTGCCAACCTGTGAGAACGAGAGGATTTAAGTTTGCGCGTGCGGTGTAGATAGCGGCGGTCCAGCCCGCACAACCGGAGCCTATGATAACAACATTTTCCATTTGGTTTAAAAACTCTCCACACTAATAGCAGTCGCAACTACCGACACGGTTGTCTGGTTTTTGAATTTACGAGTTAAAGCCACGATTGTCCGGTTATAAGTCCCACAGCATCAACTGGTTAGAATCTAAGGTATGCAAATCTCTGGAATCCATTTCTGTAAGTAGTTGATGCAGAGGCACTTTCTCAAACGGGTGAACGCTCAAAAGCTGCAAAGTCCTG
>CALDSX010000100.1 GCA_937924445.1 uncultured Chthoniobacterales bacterium | reverse complement strand
GCAGAAGACTCTCAAACTGGCCGTCTCAGAGAAATGCTGGGCAGCCAGCATCCAAGCTTATAAGTGGCTCGAAGGGGCTGGTTGAGCCGAACTGTGCCGCAGTTGGATAAGCAGCAAACTTTCGAGCGCTCTCTGTGCTGGTACAAGCCCCTCAGCCCAGAAAATTGTCTTACTGATCTTTTGCCGTGACATCTCAACTCTGTGGGATTGAGTGTTAATTGCCGAGCGTGTGGAGAGTGAGACCGGTTTTTGGGTGTAATATGGTTCCTGCACAATCTTCGTGGTGCGAAACAAGGGCGATTTTCTTGGAGAATATCGGTTATTTTGGCGACAGAGGGTTGGGTTGCGGGAGTTGGGAGTTAGTTGATGATCTGACGAAGAACGCAGGGAAGAATGCCGCCGTGACGGTAGTATTCGACCTCGATAGGAGTATCTATGCGGAGTTTAACAGTTGCGTTGTCGGTCTGGCCGTTTGCGCGGTGGATGAGGAGTTGAGCGGTCTGCATTGGCTGGATTTCCGCGTCGAGGCCTTCAAGATCAAAAGTCTCTGTTCCGTCGAGACCAAGGGTGGTGGCGTTGACACCTTCGGCAAATTGCAAGGGAAGGACACCCATGCCGACCAGATTGGAACGATGGATACGCTCGAATGATTGGGCCACAACGGCGCGGACGCCGAGAAGCATAGTGCCTTTGGCTGCCCAGTCGCGAGAGCTGCCCGTGCCATACTCCTGTCCAGCGAAGACGATGAGCGGGACTCCCTCGGTGCGGTATCGGACAGCAGCATCATAAATCGAAAGAATTTCTCCAGAAGGCTGGTGTTTTGTGATGCCCCCCTCGACGCCGGGTACCATAAGGTTTTTTATGCGGACGTTGGCAAATGTGCCGCGCGTCATGACCCGGTCGTTGCCGCGACGGGAGCCGTAGCTGTTGAAGTCCTCAGGTGTCACGCCTTGAGCAATCAGGTAAATACCTGCGGGTGAGGTTTTTTTAATTGAACCAGCGGGAGAGATATGGTCTGTGGTGACAGAGTCTCCAAAAATACCGAGGGCGCGAGCTCCTTTGACCGGTGCTGGTGGAAGCGGTTGAAGCGAAAAGTTTTCGAAGAATGGCGGTTCCTGAATGTAAGTGGAAGTGGGATCCCATTCATAAACGAGGCCGGTGGAGGCAGGGATCTCGTTCCATTTCGGATTTTGGGCTGAGAAATCTGTGTAGAGGCGTCTAAAGACTTCGGGTTTGAGGGCGGAGCGCATGAGGTCGCGAATTTCGGCTTGGGAAGGCCAAATTTCTCGGAGGAAGACCGGCTGACCGTTGGAGTCGATTCCTAACGGTTCGGTAGCGAGGTTGATGTCTACCCGTCCGGCGAGGGCGAAAGCCACAACAAGCGGTGGTGACATGAGGAAGTTGGCCTTGATGCTTTGATGGACGCGGGCTTCAAAGTTGCGGTTGCCGGAGAGAACAGACGCGGCGATGATGTCGTTTTCGAGAACGGCTTTTTCGATTTTGCTCTCTAGCGGACCGGAGTTACCGATGCAGGTTGTGCAGCCGTAGCCTACGGTTTGAAATCCGAGCTGGTCGAGGTATGGCTGAAGACCTGTTGCGTTGAGATAATCGGTTACAACTCGTGAGCCGGGGGCGAGGGACGATTTAACAATGGGGTTGACGCTTAGGCCACGCTGGACGGCCTTTTTTGCGAGGAGCCCCGCTGCGAGCATGACACTGGGGTTGCTGGTATTTGTGCAGCTCGTTATGGCTGCGATAAGGACACTGCCATGAGCAAGCGATGTGCCGTTGACTGGGAAGGATTTGCCCAGGTCCGAGATCGGCTTTGCATAACCGTTTTCCGAAAGTGGCTTTGAAAAGAGGTCATTGAAGCGGTTTTTGAGGGCAGGGAGTTCGATGCGATCCTGTGGGCGTTTCGGGCCGGCGACTGAAGGAGTGACGGTCGAGAGATCGAGTTCGACGATTTGAGAATAATCCACATCGCCGAGTTTTGGAATGCCGAAGAGTCCCTGAGCGCGGTAATAAGCTTCGTAAAGGGCGCAGTGTTCCTCGCTGCGTCCGGTGGCACGGAGGTATTCGACGCTTTCGGAGTCGATAGGGAAGAACCCCATGGTGGCTCCGTATTCGGGAGCCATATTTGCGATTGTGGCGCGATCCACGACGGGAAGAGCCTCTGCGCCGGGTCCGAAAAATTCAACAAATTTGCCGACGACTTTGGTGTCGCGAAGAAGTTTGGTGACGGTGAGGGCGAGGTCGGTTGCGGTGACCCCTTCGCCGAGGGAGCCGGTGAGGTGCACGCCGACAACATCCGGGGTGAGAAAATAGACTGGTTGGCCGAGCATACCGGCCTCGGCTTCGATGCCGCCAACGCCCCAGCCGATGATGCCGAGGCCATTGATCATTGTGGTATGGGAATCGGTGCCTACGAGGGTATCTGGGTAGTAAACTCCATCGGCAGTTTTAAGAACTCCTTTGGCAAGATATTCGAGGTTTACCTGATGAACTATGCCGATGCCGGGGGGGACAACTTTGAACGTGTCGAAAGCTTGCATTCCCCATTTGAGGAGCTGATAGCGTTCTCGATTGCGTTTGAACTCGAGATCCAAGTTGCGGAGAAGGGCGTCGGCAGACCCGGCGAAATCCACCTGAACGGAGTGATCTACAACAAGGTCCACTGGCACGAGAGGCTCAACGATTTTTGGGTCGCGCGCGAGGCGGGAGACGGCGGAGCGCATCGCGGCGAGATCGACGAGCAGTGGCACGCCGGTAAAGTCCTGCAATACAATGCGCGCGACGACAAAGGGGATTTCAGCGGTGCGTTCTGTATTTGGCTGCCAGCTTGCCAGAGCTGCGACATCCTTTTCCGCGATGCGCCGACCGTCGCAGTTGCGAAGAACGGATTCAAGCACCAGACGGATGCTAACCGGTAGGCGGCTTAGACCTGGGAACCCGAACTCGGCTAAAGCGGGAAGACTGTGAAATGCGCCGGTTGCTCCGGTGGCGGTGTGAAATTCTCGGAGAGTGTCAAAGCTCATGGAAGGCCGGGAAATTGGATATCAGGAAAGGGATCTGAGCACCTCTTTTATTTTGTCAAAGTCGGGTAGCTCGCGAGCGTCTTCCCGAATGTCCGAGTGACGAATGGTTCCTGTTTTGTCAATGACAAAAGCCGAGCGTTTTGCTACGCCCCCCATTCCAAGCCCGAGTTCGGGGAGGAAGCTGTCGTAGGCCACGCCGTAGCTTCGGGCAACGGTGTGTTCATAATCGCTGAGGAGAGGGACTCTGATGCCTTCTTTTGTTGCCCATTCTTCGAGGGCAAAAGGGTTGTCTCCACTAATGCCATAGACAACAGCGCCGAGGGTGACATATTCGTTGAGGCCCTGCGAAATGTCGCAGAATTCTTTGGTGCAAACTCCAGTGAAGGCCATCGGGAAAAAAAGCAAGACGACGTTATCTTTACCAAAATGATCACTGAGACGCACTTGACCTGGGCCTTCGGATGTTTTGGTGGAGAGGGTAAAGTCTGGAGCTTGTGAACCGGGTTGGAGAGACATAATCGAGTGATTGTTTTTGTTGAATTTATGAATTTATAGTTTGGTCCGCCGTAAATTGTAGTTGCGCAAGGAACGGCGGAGCGTTTTGACAAGTCTCGCGCACCACTGCATGCCAACTTCCACGTTGGCTTTGAGTAGATACGTCAGAATAATGACACGACCGCTCAGGTCAACTCACAAAATGGAAACTCTGCTCTTTACATGTGCTGTCGTTTTAATGATCGTTGGCGTGGCAGGGACGGTAATTCCGTTTCTGCCGGGCACGACTCTGATACTGGCTGCGGCGGTGGTGCACCGTTTTCTGGCAGGGCCGGAGGCTGGGGCATCGTGGTATTTGTTGGGTTGGCTGGTGCTCCTCTACATCATCTCTCTACTTGTCGATTTTGTGAGTGGAATGATCGGCGCGAAGAGGTTTGGAGCGTCGCGTCTTGGTATCATTGGAGGCTTTGTAGGGACAATTGTTGGGATTTTTTTAGGGCTGCCCGGTATTTTTCTTGGCCCTCTTACAGGGGCTGTCGTGGGAGAGGCGCTGGCGATGCGCGAGCCTGGCAGGATTTGCAAGGCGGGATTTGGTACCTTCCTGGGCACAGTGCTCGGCATCGCCGGTCGACTGACGGTGGGGGTGCTGATGTTGGTTAGTTTTGTCGCGGGACTTATTCTATTTCGCAGGTAAAGATTGCTGCCTTCCCGTTTTGTGTGCTAATTAATGTTGGAGTTTGTCAGGGTGGCGAGAAGATCATCTCGCAGTCTTCGTGCGGCCTCTACGTTGCCTGTGCGCAAGGAGACTCGCACACGACGTTTGGTATAATCGGGGAGATGTTCTGTATAATGACACCACCAAGTGCCGTTGTTGTTCCAGATATGATGGTCAGGATTTGACGGATCCACGCGCAGTGAGACCCTAATATCCAAGGTTTTGTTGTTTTTAAGCGTGTGATGCTTTTGATGATGGATCTTTTCGGCGGAGACGCTGCCTCCGGAGCAGTGAGATAGAGATTCATTCATGATGCGTTGAGTTTGAAGTTTTGAACGCATCAGGAGTTTGCCGCAGCTCGAGCTCATCCTGCCTTGGAGAGGCGGGTAGAGCTTAAAAACTACGAGGGAGACTTTTTTCGGGCGGCCGCCGCGTTTCCGTTATTGCCTGATGGCAGATTGGTATACGCGAGCAGTCAACCGCTCATCCCCCCGGTGGTTAAACCGGGGGAGGCACCTTGGGTTCTCCACCCTAGGTTGCCGGATCCGCTAACAGCGCGGATCTCTCCTGATGTTGTAATATATTTTAAGTGTCATTTTGGAAATGCAATTACTTTTTTTAGCCTATTTTGGCGGCATCATTACGCTGGAGGAGGGGCGTCTTATTGACCTTCGAGCGCAGATTGTTATTGATTTATATTCTGGCTGGCCCGATGATTTATGGAGTAAGTTTTGCTCAGGAAGGTGGTGAGACACATGTCATACCGTCTTTTCACGAAAAAAGAAATTCGAAACGATCTTGCGGCGATTTTGAGCATAGTCCCGGGACTGGGCCATCTTTACAAAGGCTATTTTGGTATTGGAATTCTGTTTGTGATCTGTACTCCAATTGTTCTGTTTGGGGCTTTGCTTATGGTGCTCGGCACCTTTGGAATCGGCACCATGGCTTTGATTTTGATTTATTGGGGCTGTGCCGCAATGCATGCGTGGCGAATACCCCCGAAACATCACCATACAGCGTAGATCTTGACGCACTGAGAACGCCAGATTCTAGAGGGAAACCCGGAGATGCACGGAGTCTTACGTTGGTTTCCAAAGAGGCGGCATGTCCTGGGTGTCCAGTCGGATAGATTTAATGGAGAAGAACTGGCGCAGTGCTGAGAATCGCGCCAGAGGATAAAGACTTTTATTCGTGATGCAGTCCGGAAAGGTCAAGAATGTCCAGGTGCCTCAGTGGGACGAAAAAGAGGTCGAAAACCCGAGAGCTACAGTTATCGGCAAGGGTTGTAATCGAAAAAATTAGGGTTTCTGATCATCGATAGATTTGCGAGTCAAGGAAAATTTTACGCCCCTAAGATTGCCTCGGAGAGATCGAGAACTGCGCGTGGGATTAGATGCATCGAGGTGTTTTGAGGCCCTCTGAGGCCATGAGCGCTCTGGGGAGATTTAGTCCGGGAAGACATTCCGTGCTGAGAAATACTTCGGGCACTTCTAACGTTAGTGCACTTCGGGCAGGATTGAGCTCCCGCAACTCGACAAGTTGGGAAAGTGCAATCGTGCGGGGGATGGTTAGCACCGAGCGCTTCTTCGGATGCAGAGCCGATGAGATGAGAGTCAGGGATGGATAGGTGTCGCCGCTGAGGGAACCTGGCGATGCGTATCGAGCAGTTGGCGCAGAGGGAGCGCTGAATCCTCGTCCGCAGCGCGGGTGAGAAGTTCGAGCATTTTCTGGGTTGTTTGGGGTAAATTTGCCAACGTGGTGAAATGGTTGATCGGCCTGTTTGGAATGTGGAAAAGGGCCGGGTGTTGTTCGAGAAAGGACACGGCGCGGGTGGGATCTCGATCAGTGAGATTTTGAAAGATAGCGAGTGCTAGAGAATTAACAAGAAAAGGGTCAATACCTAGTTTTGCGGTGAGTTCCTTGGCGGAAGAGGATGGAGCGAATTTTTCATGAAATATGGCCAGGGGAGAAAGATCGGGAAGGCTCTGGGCGGTGGCTAAATAGGTGCGTGCCACCTCAGCCGCACGGTCGGCATTTGCGGCTTCGACAATTCTCAGTTTTGATAAAGCGGTCAGCATGGTGGGGTTGATCTCCGGCGTGAGTCTCTCCCAGCGATTGAAAAGCTTGAGAGCTTCGTTGTTTTTCCTGAGATCTACCATAAGAAACGCTGCTTTTCCGAAGACCTCCGGTTCAAATGCGCCCAAGTCGAGAGCTCGGTGAAAGGAAGGGCCAGGTGGTGTACCGGTGAGAAGGCTTTCGGAGAGTGCTTCCATTAGTAATGCCGAAGCCTGGAGCGGGAAACGTGAAGAGAAGTGCTTTGAAATTCGTAAGGCGTCTGCGAGTCGATCGTGCGCGAGGAGAGAAGATGCGACCAGGAAAAGTGTTTGTTCGTTGGCTCTTCGGGTGGTGATTATGTGGTCTACAATTTTTTCTGCAAGTGGACTACGCCCCGTGCGAAGCGCTATTTCAACAGCACGCTCGATTGGCAGTTGAGCGAGATCTTCGCAGGTCAGTAGAAGCAGACGATTTTCGACAACCGGAGAGGCTTCGCCGTCAGCGGGCAGTCGAAACAACATTTCGATGAGAGTGGAGAATTCGAGCGATAAAGCGCGTCCTCCGAGTGGCTCTGCGGCTTCTTTTAGGCTGTTGACGAGGTATTTGACGAGCCTTTTGGTTGGTGCGGGCCGTTCGGTTATCGCGATTGCAAGAGCGGATTTCAGGTTGAACAAAGACGCGACGTCGCAGCCATTTTTTTCGGCTAGCAGAACGACATAAGCTGCTTCTTCGGGATGATTACTGAGCACGAGCTGGTGAATCAGGGGTGCGAGAGTGTTTCCAGGATCGTCGGACAAGAGGCTTATTCCGAGCGAGGATGCGCGGTCAAGATTACCGGCGGCGAGCGTCAGATTCAACAGGCGACTTCGACGTTGCGCGGGTGGGAGAGCCCAGGCTTTTTCGATCAGTTCAATACCTTTTTCCGGGGTTCCAGAGTTAAGAGCGGTTTGAGCTGCGAGGTCGTAGTATTCGGCGGAGTTTTGCTGCTGTCTGGCAAGTCCGGCTATTATCTCGAATGCTTCTCTAAATCTGCCAAGGGAACTTAGAAGATCAAAACGCGCTTTGGCAAGCGCGGGCTCGCCAGGTAGGGCGCGTTCGGCAATGTTTAGGAGCTCAAAGGCCTGTTCAGGGGCGTTTGCGGCTGAAAATTCAGAGGTTAGTGCGGAGGTTTGTTCCAAAAGGAATCCGCGGTCTGTGTTGTTGTCGGCTAGGCCTGGTGATTTTTGGCGCTTGCTGGCGCCCAGTCTTTCGATCATTGGTCGCAAAATTGCTGCGGCTTCACTGAGCCGACCTGCGTTTCGAAGCATCGTCATCTGGGAACGGAGAAAAACGCTTCGTTCGGTGGAGTCATCCAGAGCCTGGACGATTTCGCCGTAAATGACAGCGGCAGCGGCCGGTTTTTTATTCGACTCGAGCGCATCGGCGAGTTTATGAAGAAATGCGACTGGCTCAAATGAGAGAGGCTGCATCTTGTTTGGAAGATCACCGCCATCCTCCTCCATTGCCCAGGCACGCGCGTAAAGGCGGATTTGGTCCATGAAGATCACGGTGGTCGGATTGTCTGCAGTAAGAACTCCGGGGTTTCGCAGCGCCACATCGAAAATTATGCGAGCGCTCCGACGCATCCCAAGGCCGCGCATTGTCATTCCGAGATCGAGAATCGCTTCAGGATCGATTCGCTGCGTGAGGGCCGCTATTTGAACGGCTGTTTGTTCTCTGTCGGAAGCTTCAGATTTTAGACACTCCAGGAAGAGTGCGCGCAGGGGATCTGTGGGTGAGCCAAGAAACTCAGGTCGCTCAAAAACATGTCGTTCAGTGTTAGGAGTGAGCAACCATCGCAACCTGAGAAGTGTCAGGGCCGGATCTGAACCCGAGCGGAGAGGTGTTGCTGGCAGTGCCATGTCCAGAAGCGCCATTGCCTCTCGTGAGCGCCCGAGAGCAACAAGCCATCGGGCAACATCTTCGACAGGTGGGGAGGTAAGGCGAATAAAAGTGTCTGTTTTGAGTTTGCTGAGCACATAGAGGGCGGCCTCTGGAAGGGAGAGCCGTCCGAGTAGATCGGCGATTTGTCCAATAAAAGTGGGGGGGAAATCATCGGTGGAAAGTAATGTATCAATAAGCTCGTTGCTAACACTGCCTCGCTCGTCGGCCTCCATAACGAGCGCAACACGAATGTAACCGCGGGCTGCGTCGCCACGGCCACTCCCAGAGAGCCATTCAGCAATTTGATTGTAAGCCTTTGCGTGGAGTGCGGCGCGAAGAAAAGCGAAACGCAGATGTGGGGGATCAGATTCAAATCGGCAACGAGTTTCAAGCAGATGCAGCGCATCAGCGGCACGACCTGCAGCCCAGAGCGCGTTCCAATAGGCCGCTACGTCATTTGTTTGGGCTAACCGAGTTAATAAGTCGTCCAGCTCGGCACGTGAATCGGTAAGTTTCTCCGTGAGAAGTGCGGTCAGTTCTCGGATGCTGTTGAGGTAGGTCTCCCGATCCCCCCTGAGAGAGGCGGGTTGGCGTTGCAACTCGCGAAGTGTCCGGCTCAGAGCGATTTGTGAGGGGAATGCCCGCTGCTCTCCGGCGATAGCAAAGGCAGGCAAACGAGAGAGAAGCGATTGAGGAAGCGGAGGCCAGACAAGCTCTGAGGGTGAGAGGACGGGCGCGGGCGTTGGCTGGTCAGAATGTTTCTGGACGCGGGCGATCCAGTGCTTGATGAGGTTTTGATAGAAATTGATCGCCGAGGCGCGATCCCCGTGAGCCATCGCGAGATGAGCAGCGCGTTCGAGGAATCCAAAATGCGAGGGTTCTAACTGCAGCGCGGCAAGAACCGCTTTTATTTCGGATTCGGTATCGCCGAGTTGCCGAAAGAGGCGGGCAAGTTCGAAGCGAATGTCGGTATTTCGTGGGAAGAGTCTGGAGAGACGTTCAAGGGTTTGGACGGCTGCGTCGAAATCTAGCACGGCTTCTTGAAGGCGGGCGAGCCGAAGTCCTGCTTCGCGAGCGCCAGCGCTGGCAGAATCCTCCTGCCGCCAGGCGAGCGTTGCAGCTTCAAGCGCAGGGGCTGGATCGCTGGCGCGAGCGGGCGGTGGTGCGAATGGTCTATCACTAAAAATATTCTCTGGTTGGCCTGTTTCTTGAGTGGTATGTGCGCTGGTTTTTTGCAGGCTGGGCAGCGCCTCGGCCAAGAATGGGTCTTCGGGTGAAGACGCGACAGCACTGCGAAGCTTGTCTTCGAGCCAGTGCGAAAGGCGGTTTCGTGTGGTAAACCCGACAAGCTCATCGAAAATTTCTTTGCGTAAATTGAAATCTCCAGGCTGAAGAAGTTCTTCGAAGAGAAGCTTTGCAGTTTCGGCTGCTTGACCGAGTTGTTCGGAGGGGCTGAGAAGATTGCGGATGATTCCCAGCCGCTGTTGGGAACCTGGCCTGGAAAGTGGCAAAAGGCGCCGGATAGTGGCGAGGGCATCAGCGTGATACCCTTCTGCCTGTTGGATGTTTGCAAGAACTGGCAAAGCAGAATCGGGAGGCACACCGACGAGAAGGGCTTGTTCGATAACCTCGGCGGCTTCGCCCACTCGATGGGCAGCACCGAGGGCTTTGGCTAGTTGAAGGCGCAGCGGATGGAGTTCCGTGGAATTTGGTGCCTCGGCCTCGTTCTCGATGAATCTTGAGAGCAATTCGATAGCCGCCTCATGGTTGCCGGATTCCATTAGTGAACTGACAGCAGCGTTGGTGAGTTCAATTCGCAGGGAACGATCGTCAGCTACGTTGGCCGCTTTTTGGTAGGCTGCTGCGGCACGAGCGGGGTCGTTCAGTAGCGTGAGCCAAAGGCCGACCCGTCTCCAAAGCCATGGATCGTTTTTCTCAGTCGCGCGGCGATTGAAGTCCTCTGCGATACGATGAATCTCGCTCGGTAAAGCTCGAAGCCCGCTTGGCGCAGGGCGCAGAGGCACCTCTCCAAGTCCAGGTAAATTAATTTTTACCCATCCGTCTTCTGTTCCTGATTGGCCACCGTGTCGTGCCAGAAGTGCGAAGAGTTTTTTGTCGGCTTCGTCGAGGAGATCACGTCGCCTGGGAGAAGGAGGGAGGCGCAGGGCAGCTTCTGAGGCGGCAATCAGTTCGAGCCGGGCACGGCCAATGTTTCCGAAAGCAATTTCGATTTGAGAGAGTTTTAGACGGATTTCCGGGTTATCTGCATCTTTACTAAGAGCCACTTGAAGTTGATTGCGAGCGGCGACAGGAAGCTGCCGCTCGAGTAGCAAGTCAGCGACTCTCATACTTGCGGCAGTTTGTTCGGCGGCTGATGCGTTCGAGGGAATCAGTCGGGCGAGCAGCGGAGGGGCTTCTGCATGACGCCCTTGTTGGATAAGAAAATCTGCCAATTCCACCAAAGCTTGTCCGGCGCTGTTACTGAAAGAGGGAGTGCCATTTGCAGCCATTAGCTGGAGCAGACGTTCCGCTGGAGCTCTGAGAAGATTCTCGCGAAAAAAGAGGAGGGCCCGACGCTGCAGGCTGGTATCGTCAGGTCGCGAGTTGAGCAGGCGCTCGATTTCTGCAACGGCAGCGTTTTCCTGGTCGGCGGCCAGAAGCGCTCGAGCGAGTTCGAATGTGACGGAGATATCGGCCGGACGGATTTTTTGGAGAAGCAAGAGTCTTTCAGAAGCTTTGTGGGCGTTGCCTAAAGCCACTTCCAATTCGGCAGCCTTGATGTTGGCGTCCCGATCGGTGGGATGGATGGTTATGTATCGCATGAGACTTTCATATTCGATCTGCTCCGCCTCACGATTTGGTAAACGGCGCGCGAGTTGTGCCAGGCGGAGAGCTGCTGCGGGGTTTTCGGGGTCTGCTTCGGAAAGTCTTTTCCAATGTTCAAAGAGTTTCTGGCTGAGCCCTCCTGAAAATGCCGCTTCGATTGTGGTGGCTACAAGGCGATTTGAGAGTGTAGAACCGGGGTTTGCTCGGCGCAAAAGCCGGTCGCTTGCAGCTAGGAAGCAGTCGGCATTGTCAGGGGTTGCATATTCACGCAGAAGCGCCTCCTCCAAAGCAAGTGTAGCTTCGCGGACTTCCACTCGCCCATCCATGTGGGCGATGCGATTTGTGAGAAATTCACGCAGGAGTTCCTTTTTCCCGAAGGCGATGAGCGTTCGCCGCACTTTTTCGATGAGCCCTGGATCTGCCCATGCGGCATCGGGCACTGTGGACAGCGCCTGGATAATTTCATCGGAATCTGCTTGAGTTTGCAGGTGAAGTTGGGCGAGCCTCAGGGCTAGAGAGGCGACGTCATGGCCGATTGAGCGGCTGCCGAGACGAATCACCGTGAGCAGGCGGGTGAGAGCATCTTTTTCCAACTGCGAGTCACCAATTGTGCGGGCTGCCTTGGCCATTGCAACCAGTGGCACGACGTTTTCGGTGAGAAGATCTGCCGAGAGCTTGAAAGAGGCGAGTGCCTTGGAGGGTTCAGATTGCCGAAGTTGAAGTTGTCCGAGAAGGTAGAGGCGGACGCCACGTCGGCCGGGAGAGTCAACAGGCTCCTGGAGCAGTTCTGCCAGAGCGAAAGGTTTGGTCTGAAATAGATTAAAAAGTTTCTCAGCCAGTACTTCTTCGCCCGGGTTTCGCTCGAGTGCTGCGAGAAATCTTTCCGCAAGCTTGCGAGTCTTATCTAAACTGACGGTTTCGGATGTTGTCGCTGAGTTCTTGCCCGCTGTGTCGGCAGCGGTCAAAAATCCAGTTGCCACCACAAAAGCAAACGTTGTGTGGAAAATGCACGATAAAGACTTTAGATAGGCTTCTGCCATAACTTTGGGCTAAGTGCCAGCCGCTGTCCGTGGCGTGGAGGACTCCCTAGCATAAGTGATTTCGGCGAAAAAACCTGAAAAAATTCTCTGCAGCAGTTGGGATGGGGAGAGACTAAATAACCCAATCGAGCGAAGATGCGCGGTCGCGTTTGGAAACGATCCGAATACTTCGCTCTTCATAATAAACTAGCGAGTATGGAGGTACGCTGTGTTGGAGGAAGACGTTTCCGCCGATTGTGCTGTTGGCTCCGATGACGGTGTTGCCACCGAGAATTGTGGAGCCGGGGTAAATAGTGACATTATCACCCACATCAGGGTGACGTTTGCCACCCTTGACGATTCGACCCTCCTCATCCTTTTGAAAACTTCGCGCACCCAGGGTGACGCCGTGGTAGAGTTTGACACCGGATCCTATCCGGCATGTTTCGCCAATCACAACGCCGGTTCCGTGATCTATAAAGAAATTAGGGCCAATCTCCGCACCTGGATGAATGTCTATCCCTGTGCGTCCATGCGCCCATTCGGTCATCATACGCGGCAGAAGTGGGAGACGTTCGAGATACAGAAGGCGGGCCAGTCGTTGAACCGAAATGGCCTCTATGCAGGGATAAGCGACGATAATTTCTGCGGTGCAACTTGTTGCGGGATCGCCGTCAAATGCTGCCTGTACGTCACCGCGGAGGAGATCACGAATTTGTGGAATCTGACGTATGAAGCGGCTCACGATTTTTTCTGCCGGATCGGGTCGTGGATCGGAGATAGCCAATCCGGTACATTTGCCGGCTTCTTCGAGTAGTGTCTGCGTGGCTGCACGCACGCGGTAAGCTGTTAAGCGGGCGAGTTCGCTGGAGTGGACAGCCTCTTGGTCGTGATAACCAGGAAAAAGAATTTGAAGTAGAAGCTCGCAAAGTTCCCCGACGCCTCGTTTAGAGGGGAGATTGAGCCCATCAATATTGTTGATCCCGCCTGAACCTTGGTACGAGGCGAGGATGGCATCAGTCGTCTCATTGAGTCCGAAATCGGTCATTTAAGAGGATAATAAAGGTCGTTTTTACCCTCGAAACCTGAGAGATGCCACTATAAAAACAGCGGTTTTACTTGGCAGGCTTTAGAAGGCGAGATTCGCCAGTGAGCCCGGCTTTTTCTGGAATAGCAGCTTCGCGTACTGCTTTCGAATGTTGTTCTCTTTCGGCGAGCATAGCTGCCTCAGCTTCTTTAATTGCCTTGGCCCTGGCAGCAAGCGCTGCATCGCGCAACTTCAGGTCGCTGATGAGCATCGCCTTCGCAGTTTCCTCGTCAAGTGTCAAAAGGGCGGGTTCAACTTCCACCAAGGTTCCGGTAGAATCCATGAGTTGCCACTTAACGCCCGAGTCGTTGATGAGACGGAGTCGGGTTCCCGGCGGCAGCCCTTTGAGCCCTCCTTCAATTGGTGCTGACACACGCTCGAGCAGGTAAAAGATCTTTGGACTAGGGGAATTTTTAACAACCCGTGGCTGGCTCTTACCGAAGAGGGAACGGTTCTCATTGGTTATGGCAGATTCACTTGATCCAGTTTCGGTGGTGGCGGTGGTGGAAGAGTCGTTGTTGGCGAATAAGCATCCAGTGCACAAAGTAAATGTCAAAAACAGACGATGCACTATCAAGGGAAAAGATAATCGAGTGGTATCCCGGTTTGAGAGCAGATTCATGGTAATTACATAATCGTTGCAGAATCTTATTCTGTCAATCTTTGGACTTTGCAAATTCGCACCAGATGCTTTAACGATGGCTCTCCACGGTCGTTTACGGCTGTGCACTCAGGCTATTAAATCTTTGGCGTCTTCAATGAAAAAAAAACTTCGAGTTGCTCTCCTTTTTGGGGGGCGTTCCGTTGAGCATGAAATTTCCGTCCAATCGGCAAAAAATATTTTTACCGCGCTTGATCCCGCAAGATATGAAGCTGTTTTGGTCGGGATTGACTTTGAGGGGAGGTGGCACACCATTGAGGCGGCCTTTTTGCTTGAAGCATCGCAGGGAACACGAGTGCCGGTTGATCGCCCACGACTTGCGGTGGTTCCAGGGGGCGGGCGTCGGTTCCTAATTCCTGCTCTTGATGAGGAAGCGATTCCAATGCTCGGCGATGAGATAGACGTTGTTTTTCCAATCTTGCACGGTCCGCACGGGGAGGATGGCACTGTTCAGGGTTTGCTTCAGTTGGCAGGGGTGCCTTTTGTCGGATGCGGTGTTCTTGGCTCTGCGGCGGGAATGGATAAAGATGTCATGAAACGGCTTTTGCGTGATGCCGGGCTGCCGGTGGGACGATTTGTGACGCTGGACGAGTCGTCTGCGAAAAATGCTCATTTTGATCTCATCGTGGAACAGGTGGGTGCACCCTTCTTTGTCAAACCGTCCAACCTTGGTTCGTCTGTTGGAATTCATAAGGTCAGCAACCCGGCGGAGTGGGAGAGGTATCGAGCCGACGCGCTACGGTATGACCACAAAATTATTGTCGAAGAATTTGTTGATGGTCGGGAAATAGAGGTGGCGGTTCTTGGTAACAGACCATTTTCTGTGGAGTCGGCATCTCTTCCGGGCGAGATCGCGCCGAAAGGTGAGTTTTATGATTATCAATCAAAATATCTGAACTCTGATGGGGCGAAGCTTTTTGCTCCTGCAACTCTCGATACGAAGCAGAGAGACGAGTTCCGGCGACTTGCGGCAAAGACTTGTGATATTCTTTGCGTTAGTGGGTTGTCACGCGTCGATTTTTTTCTCCGTAAAAGTGACGGAGCCATTTTTGTTAATGAAATAAACACCTTTCCCGGCTTTACGCGGGTGAGTATGTTTCCCAAATTATGGGAGGTATCTGGCCTTTCCTACTCTGCCTTAATAGATCGGATGGTAGAACTTGCCCTGGAGCGTCACAACGCCGATTCACGACTCGACACATCTCTGAGCATTTGAGAGTGTTTCTTGTAGCGGAGATGTCGGCGGAGAGCTTTGCTCGCACAAAATCGAAAGTCGTTCTATAGCAATTGCCCGCCCCGTTTTTTCGTCCACATCCACCGTTAAGCCACACAGCCGCACCGGCCCTTTAGCAATGTGCAGCTGCGAGGGCATGGAGGTGATAAAGCGGTGAAGTACACACGGGATTTCCCGACCCAGAATTGATTCGTCGGGGCCACACATGCCCGCATCGCAGAGAAAGGCAGTGCCACCGGGGAAAATTCGTTCATCGGCGGTTTGCACATGTGTGTGTGTGCCAACAACGACCGAAACCCTTCCGTCTAAAAAACGCCCCAGAGCGATTTTTTCGCTGGTAGTTTCTCCGTGAACATCCACAAAAATCACTCTCGGTGGATCCGAAAGAGAGCTGAGACGCTGAAGTTCACGGTCAAGGATAAGAAAAGGGTTTTCCAAATTCGGCA
Source organism: uncultured Chthoniobacterales bacterium (assembly GCA_937924445.1). Classification (GTDB taxonomy): domain Bacteria; phylum Verrucomicrobiota; class Verrucomicrobiia; order Chthoniobacterales; family CALDSX01; genus CALDSX01. Next base: position 12,473 of record CALDSX010000100.1, on the reverse strand, counting down.
TTGTAAAAGTTCGTGCTTGAACATTTATAACAGCGACCTGAGCTTTGGCTATGGACAGTACAACACTGCCCTGTCCCGGTGTTTGTGGCGGATAGTTTATTGGCCTGAGCAGGCGCGGTTCCGTCGGAAGGTAGGTGATAATCTCTTTTTGATCCCAGATGTGGTCGCCGGTTGTGATGACTGCAACACCAGAACGGAGCAAATCGATCGCGATTTTGGGGGTGATGCCACGGCCGTTGGCTGCGTTTTCCCCGTTGACAATGACAAAGTCTACACCCCGATTTTCGCGAATAGTGGGCAGTTCGTTAATAACGGTTTTGCGACCAAGCTCGCCGACAATGTCTCCTAAAAAAAGGATTCGAATCATACCCAAGATATTCATAAAATTACTACTCTGCCAAATGAGAGTTCGACGAGTTGGTCTTTGTCTCACTATCAATTGCGCGAACATTTTCGTCTTTGTTCGCGAGAATTTTGTCGGATTTGCAATGACAGGGAGGCTAGGATTCGTATCGTTACGTTAGACTGAAATTCATGAAACAAACCAAATTCTTGGCTCTTTTTTATTTTGCATTAACGTTTTTGGGAGGACTGCCACTGTTGAATCTGGCTGGGCAAATCCCAGGTATCGATTTGCCCTTAGATCGGGCTTTGCCTCCAGTAGCGCCTCTTCCCGACTCCACCACGCTCGGGTTAGGCTCACAACCTCAAAAAGTGGAAGTGGTTGTGGTGGAGTTAAAAGGCCCTGTTACTGAGGCCATGTTCCTAGTTCTTCGACGTGCGATCAAAGAAGCTGAGAGGCAGGGCAGTAAAGCGCTGATTATTGATATGGACACACCTGGTGGAGCGCTCGATTCCACTAAAAAAATCAGTGAAGCACTGGGGCAGACACGTCTTCGCACAATTACTTTCGTAAACACTACGGCCATTTCCGCCGGGGCTCTCATAGCGATGTCGTGTGATGAAATCTACATGGCACCCGTTGGTGCCATTGGCGCTGCTGCGGTAGTGATGGCTACTGGTGAAAATGTGCCAAGCACAATGCAGGACAAAGCGACCTCTCTCTATTCCGCCTATTTTCGCAGTGTTGCCGAGCGAAAGGGGCACAACCCCGAAATTGCAACCGCGTTCATGGATAAAACCAAAGAGGTTAAAGTCGGCGATGTCATCATAAACCCTGAGGGCAAACTTCTTTCGCTGAGTTCGCAAGAGGCGGCCCGGATAATCAATGGCAAGCCTGTGCTTGCCGCCGCGATCGCTTCGGATGTTCAAGAGGTCGCGCGAAAAGCCGGATTCTCTGGATATGTGACCATCTACCAACCGACGGGATTTGAAAATGTGTCTCTTTGGTTGACAGCAATCGGGCCATTATTACTGGCCATCGGAATGATAGCAGGATATATTGAACTAAAGACCCCGGGGTTTGGGATTCCGGGTATTGTCGCTGGCATTTGTTTCGCCCTCTTTTTCACGAGCCACCACATCGCAGGGCTAGCCGGAATGGAACTCATGGTGTTTTTCTTTATAGGATTTGCGCTCGTGTTAGTGGAAGTTTTGTTCTTCCCTGGGGCGATCCTGCCTGCGCTTCTCGGGGTAATCCTTATGGTCATCTCGCTCATTTTTGCCATGGTTGATCATTATCCCAGTCAATCCCTCTTTCCATCAGCCGCCTTACTCCTGCCAGCAGCGGGGACTCTTACTCTCACCGCATTGGTTGCCGTCTTCGCAATTTTATTCATCGGAAAATTCTTCCCGGCGGCCCCCGGTATTCGGCGGCTCGTTCTGCAAGAGGCTGTAATTAGCACAGGAGCCTCGGCCATCCCAACATCCGTCGGCATTACTCTCTCACCAGGAGACACTGGCGTGGCCCTTTGCCCGCTGATGCCGGGTGGAAAGGGGCAATTTCGTGGCATCACCGCCGATGTTGTTACAGAGGGGGCGCCTCTGCGGAAGGGAGCACGGATCCGAATTTTGCGAATCTCGGGTTCGAGTCTGGTTGTGGAAGAAGTTTCAGAAAAAGATTGAGCAAAATCAGTAAGCCATCAGATTTCAAATCAATTGATGCCGCCAAGCCTCGTTTTAATTGACATTTTCGTTGAAATTAGCTCCTTGCGGCGCTTCGATCTCTTTTTTAATTTTTTAAAATGAGCAAGTTGGAAGGAAAAGTTCTCGTAGCCCAAGGTGGTGGACCGACTGCGGTAATTAATCAAAGTATTGTTGGCGTCACACTCGAGGCGCGAAAGTTTCGACAGGTGCATGCTGTTTACGGGGCCATTCACGGCGTTCGCGGAATCATTGAAGAAAATTTCATAGATCTGACCAGGGAGACCTCCCATAATCTTGAGCTTGTCGCTGGGACCCCTTCGTCGGCTCTTCTTTCAACACGCGACAAGCCCGATCACGAATACTGCGAGCGCATGTTTGCTGTTATGCGTAAACATGATATCCGATATTTTTTTTATGTGGGCGGCAACGATTCCTCAGACACAGTTCGAATTGTTAATGAACAGGCGGAGGCAGCCGACTACGAGTTTCGGGCTGTTCACATACCCAAGACAATAGACAACGACCTCGCCGTCAATGACCATTGCCCAGGTTATGGTTCGGCTGCTCGATTTATCACCCAAGCTTTCATGGGGTTGAACCTCGACTGTCGCGCTCTGCCAGGGGTGCTGATCGCGGTAGTTATGGGACGCCATGCCGGCTTTCTTACCGCTGCAGCCAGCCTCGCTCGAAAGTACCCAGACGATGGCCCCCATTTGATATATCTTCCGGAGGTATCTTTCTCTGAAGAGCAGTTTTTAGCCGACGTCGAACGGGTTTATCGCGAATACGGGCGATGCGTGGTGGCGGTCTCTGAGGGAATTGTGGATGAGGGCCAAAAGCCGATAGCGGTTAAACTTGCCGACGAAGAGGAACGAGACGCGCATGGCAACGTGCAACTCTCAGGGACTGGTGCGCTAGGGGATCTCCTTGCAGGACTGGTCAGATCTCAACTCAAAATCCGTCGCGTTCGTGCGGACACGTTCGGGTATCTCCAACGTTCATTCCTTGGTGTTGTCTCTCCTCGTGACGCCCATGAGGCGCGTGAAGTTGGAGAAATCGCGGTTCAGTTTGCCATGTGGGACAACGTGGATGGCTCTGTCGTAATTCAACGGCCGGTTCTGAATTATGGCATTCGCTACGACCTCGTGCCGCTGAATCAGGTGGCAGGCAAGACCAGAGTCATGCCACCAGAGTTTATCTCGGCGCAAGGAAACTATGTGACACCCGCTTTTATGGAATACTGCCGCCCTTTGGTCGGGAGCAGCCTTCCTGAACCTCATCGTCTACGAGCTCCGCTCGTTACCAAGGATTAATTAAACGCATCATTATGATTTATCGCACTTACAAAAACACCGATCTCACCGTCAGCGCCGTTGGGTTTGGCCTCTGGACTGTCTCGACCGGTTGGTGGGGAAATTTTTCTGATAACGATGCGGTTCGCCTTATGCGCGAGGCGGCAGACTATGGCATCTCGCTCTTTGACGCTGCCGACACGTATGGAAATGGACGTAGCGAGGAACTCATTGCGAAAGCTTTTCCAAACGACCGCGATCGGATTGTCATCGCCACCAAAGTCGGTTACGATTTTGTGCACTTCGGCGAAGGCAGACGTGGTCAGCGAGAAATTCCTCAAGATTTTCGCCCGCAATCTATCAAAAAAGCCACTGACGCAGCTCTCACCCGCCTGAAAACCGATCGGATTGATTTGCTGCAGCTTCATAACATCCGAATGGAACAGGTGCTCGACGATTCATTGTGGGAAACTCTTGAGGCACTCAGGGCTGTCGGAAAAATTCGTGAATTTGGAGTTGCCCTTGGCCCGGCCATCGGATGGTTGTTCGAAGGTGTGGATGCCATCCGCCTTCGTCAGTTTGCCTCACTACAGCATATTTACAATCTGCTCGAACAACATCCGGGACGTGATATTCAAGCTGCCGCCCGGGAATACAACCGCGACACGATGTTCCTTATCAGGGTCACTCATTCTTCCGGTATGTTGGAAGGGCGTTACACTGCTGAGACCACCTTCCCACCAAACGATCACCGTGCGCATCGTCCGAGAAGCTGGCTCCTCAACGGCATAAAAAAAATTGAGCAGCTTCGGTTCCTCGAACGTCCCGATCGAACAATCGGCCAAGCCGCTTTGCAGTGGCTGCTGGCTGATCCTCTTGTGGCATCAACTCTGCCGAATATCTACAATTCAGAGCAACTTCGCGAATTCGCATCCGCACCCGAGACTCCGCCACTAACCTCTGAAGAAATGCAACGGATCGCTGATCTTGTTGCTTCGAATTTTGGCATAGTGGAAGATCCTCCGAAATATAAGGGTACAATGACCCGGGAACCCCAGGACGAACCTTCCAAAGCAGCCTGACATCTCTTTTGGATTCCCCGCGAGCTAGATCAAACATCTACGTCCCACTTCATACTCACAGCGCATATTCGCTTCTCGATTCAGCATGTCGCATTCAAGATCTCGTCTCAACAGCAGCCTCCTTCGGCTGCCCTGCTCTTGCTCTGACCGATCGTGACAGCCTTGCAGGTTCGGTGGAATTTTCCGCCGCTTGTCGTGCGGCTGGTCTCCGCCCACTCATCGGCGCAGAGGTCACTCTTTCCGACCTTTCTCACCTCACATTGCTCGTTGCCGACGACAAAGGCTACAGCAATCTTTGCAGGATACTTTCGCGAACCTCTTCCGGGTCTTTTGCTACTTCTCTTAGAGAAATTATTTTTCACGCGGACGGTCTTGTACTCCTGAGTGGTTGTCGCCGCGGGGGCATACCTGCTCTTTTGATGAGCGGTCGAATCGCTCAGGCTGAGGAGGTGGCACGAAAACTAGCCGACGCGTTTGAAGAACGGTTCTTCATCGAAATTTTTCACCATCTTCCTACCGATGTGACACTTAAAGCCCGTCTCATTGAGCTAGCAAATCGCCTCTCGATCACTCCGGTGCCAACACCCAATATTCACTACATTCGCCCTGGAGAATTCGTTCTCTGGCAGGCCGTTGCAAGTGTCCGCACGCTCACTCTGATGAATCAAAACCACCCCGAGAAGACGGTCGGGGGCGATTACCACTTCCGCTCCCCTGATGAGATGGCCGATTTGTTTGGGCCGGAACAACTTCGCGCCACGCTCGCTGTGGCGCAACGTTGTCGCTTTGAGTTGTGAACAGGCGGTTGCTTTTTTCATCAGCCCGAGCAAGCTCTTCTAACATGAACGACATACCGCTTCACAATCAAAACGTCCTAGGTGGAGAGTTGCAGGCTTGCTGTTTCTCTCCAGTAACCGGATTTTATCGCGACGGATTCTGTCGTGTTGGACCAGGCGATGCAGGAGTGCACGCTGTCTGCGCTATAATGACGGATGAATTCCTCGCTTTTTCCAAGAGCAGAGGAAACGATCTCAGCACCCCGCGTCCCGACCTTGAGTTCCCAGGTTTGAAAGCCGGCGACCGTTGGTGTCTTTGCGCCCCCCGTTGGCAAGAAGCCTTTGAAGCTGGTGTGGCTCCGCAGGTGATACTTGAAGCAACCCATGTCGCCGCGCTTGAGTTTGTGGATCTCGAAGCCCTTCGCGCACACGAATATAAACAAAGCTGAGAGCGATCAAATCTCGCTGCCCCGCACATGACCGCGCAACCGGCAAAAGCTCCCGGAGCCTTACGCTCGCGTCTCTACACCTGCCGGGTCATGCACCATCGCCTCAAGCCGAAGACTTATCGTTTTGAGCACGAGATATTTCTTTTCTGCTTTGATCTTGACGAGATTGATCGCATCACTTCGCAAAACCCTCTCTTGAGCCGTAACCGGCCCGGTTTTTACAGTTTTTACGATCGCGACCACCTTCCATTGTGTGGAAGTGGTGATGTAAAAACCAACCTCTCTGCCTTTATGGCTCGGAAGGGCTATGCACTGCCTGATGACGCAAGGATCGAACTGCTAACTTCCACGCGCATGTTGGGTTATGTTTTCAACCCGGTTTCATTTTATTTTATAACGCTTTCCGATGGGCAACCGCTGTGTGCCGTCGCGGAAGTTTCCAATACCTTCAGGGAGATGAAAGCCTTTGTTGTTCCACCTGACAAATCGGCGTCGGGGGCCAATCCAGTGTTCCGATTGTGCACGCAAAAGAACTTCTACGTCTCACCCTTTTTTGATGTCGAAGACGAATTTGAATTTCGCCTGACCTCTCCCAGGGAGTCTCTCAACCTCAGGGTGAATACACTTGTTGAAGGTGAAACCGCTCTTGTTGCCACAGTTCAAGGCAACCCTCTCCCGCTAACGGCACGTAACCTTATAGTCCAAACGCTCCGGGTGCCTTTTGTCACGCTGAAGATAATCATTTGGATCCACCTCCACGGTGCCATTCTCACCCTTAAGCGAATCGGACTTAACTGGAAGCATCAAAAACCCGACCAGCAAACTGAATTATTCAATCCGCACCGCACGATACGACGCAGACCATGATTAGCGCAAATAACCCTATGCTCTACGACCTCACTACGCGATCGCATGGAAGCAAACAAACTGCTCTCCGCATTGCCGGAGCAACAGTCGCCGAGAGGATCATCTTGAGAGCTTTGACCAAAATGAGACGTGGCTGCCTCCGGCTCAGCTTTGCCAATGGTCGCTCAATTCAAATTGGGCAGCCGGGACAAAGTCCATCTGCCGAGATCCATATCCGCGATCAGGCGCTCTTCCGCCGCTTATTGTTTTTTGGCGATATTGGGCTCGGTGAAGGCTATATGGATGGTCAGTGGGAGACTCCCGACATCACCGCCGTTATATCATGGTTTATCGTCAATCTCGACAACTCGCCGCTCGCCTCTGACCGTGGAGGGCGCCCAGGACTAGTCAATATTTTCGAGGTAATCAACCGGCTCCAGCATCTTCTTAGACCAAACACAAAACGCACAGCTCGGCGCAATATCTCCGATCATTACGATCTCGGAAACGATTTCTACAAGCTCTGGCTTGACCGTTCAATGACCTACTCGAGCGGCATTTTCACCTCCGATAAAGATTCTCTTGAAAAGGCTCAGGCAGCAAAATACGAAGCGTTGTGCGAGGCCTTACACCTCTGCGCCGATGATAGAGTCCTTGAAATTGGTTCCGGTTGGGGCGGTTTCTGCTCGTACGCCGCTCGCACCCGCGGATGCCAGATCACTTCCATAACAATCTCCAAAGAACAGGCAGAGTTTGCCACTCAACGGATGCGTATGGAGGGACTTTCTGACAAAGTCGAAATACGCCTGTGTGATTATCGCGATGTGACGGGATCTTTTGATAAAATTGTTTCCATTGAGATGATGGAGGCTGTTGGTCACCGGTTTCTGCCGACTTATTTTGCCGCGTTAAACCGTCTGCTGACCCGCGAAGGACTCGTGGCCCTTCAATTTATTACCATTCCGGACTCGAAATACGAAATGTTACGCAGGCATGTGGATTTCATACAAAAACATATCTTCCCGGGATCGCTGCTTCTGAGCTTGGGGCGCATCAACGACGTCCTGCGACGGACGGGGAATCTCTGCTTCCACACAATTTCAGATTACGGTCAGTCCTACGCGCGAACATTGAGTCTCTGGCGAAAAAATTTCAATGAGGCGCTTTCTGCCGTGAGGAAGTTGGGTTTTGACGAGCGTTTTATTCGCAAATGGAATTATTATCTCTCCTACTGTGAAGCCGGATTTACCATGCGCAACATAAGCGTTGTACAGGCAGTCTTAACTCGCCCATGCAATACCACACTTGTTGGCTTACCCTAGTTCAAATTTCATGTCATCCGACTTTATTGTTCTCATTACCCCAACTATAGTCTATTCAGTAGCAATCTTTGCCCTGGTATGGATGATTTCCGAATCTGTCCGTAATGCGGGCATTGTGGATATTACCTGGTCTTTGTCATTTACTGCTTTTGCGCTCTGCTATGTCTTGATGGCGGATGGGTTACCTTGGCGACGTGTTATTCTTTTCCTTATTGTTGCCACCTGGAGCCTACGACTTGGCCTGCACATTTGGCGTAGGGTCAGCGCCACTCATCCGGTCGAAGACGAACGCTACGCGATGATTCGCCGAGATTGGGGGTCATTCAGACTTCTTTTGTTCTTTGAGCTTCAAGCGATCCTTGCAGTTATTCTTTCTATCCCGCATCTTCTTGTATCAAGAAATACCGCGACTTCGCTGCATCTCATCGAATGGATTGCCATCAGCATCACCCTCATCGGTATTGGTGGTGAAGCCCTGGCCGATAAACAGCTCCGTGATTTCAAAAACAATCCAGAGAATAAAGGCAAGACTTGCCGGTCGGGTTTGTGGCGCTATTCGCGCCATCCAAACTACTTTTTCGAATGGGTTATATGGGTGGGATTTGCCTTGCTGGCACTTCCCGCTCCGTGGGGCTGGACGGCCCTTTTTGCTCCCGGTTTAATGTTCTACTTCCTCTGGGCTATCACCGGCATCCCTCTAACCGAACAGCGGGCATTAGAAACCCGGGGAGAGGATTATCGGAAATACCAGGCAACCACCAGCCCTTTTTTTCCGTGGTTTCCAAAAACCAACAACTAAATGAAATTTCTCGATCAACTTCTTGCGGCCGGCTTTATCCCCGACCCCATCATACGTATGGGAATAAACCGTCTTTTGGCAAAGAAAGAACGGGACGAATATGCAGATGACCCTGTCGAAGCGCAGCGTCGCTTTATGGATCATATACGGTCTCTTGATCATGCGCCGATTGCCATAGAGACAGACGCTGCAAACGAACAGCACTACGAGGTGCCTACCCGGTTCTACCAACTATGTTTGGGTCGAAGGCTAAAATATAGTTCCTGCCTCTATCCGAGAGGAGATGAAACTCTCGATGAGGCGGAGGAACTGATGCTCTCTCTCACCTGCGAGCGTGCCGAACTCTGTGACGGGATCACTATTCTGGAACTCGGCTGTGGATGGGGGGCGCTTACTCTTTGGATGGCGGAAAAATATCCAACAGCAAAAATTACCGCCATTTCAAATTCTCGCACACAGAAGGAGCATATTGAAGCGACCGCTGCTGAGCGAGGTCTCGGAAATATCCGTGTTATCACAGCCGACATGAATGTCTTCGATACAGAAGAGTCTTTCGACCGTGTGGTCTCCGTGGAGATGTTTGAGCATATGAAAAACCATCGCGCCCTTCTCAGGCGCGTCGCACGCTTTCTTAAGCCCAACGGGCTTCTGTTCATTCACATTTTCACCCACACTTCTATAGCTTATCATTACGAAGGAAAAGATCCGTCCGACTGGATCACCCGCTACTTCTTTTCCGGCGGACAAATGCCTTCGGACCATCAACTCTTATACTTTCAGGAAGATCTACTCATTACAAATCACTGGCGCGTAAACGGTAGACATTACGCCAGAACAGCTCAGCATTGGCTGCAAAATATGGATCGGCACAAAGAGGAGATCCTACCGTTGTTTGAGAAAACCTATGGAGCTGGTGAGGCTACAAGATGGTGGAATTACTGGCGGATATTTTTTATGTCCTGCTCGGGACTCTGGGGTTGGAAAAACGGAACCCGCTGGCTTGTTTCTCATTATCTCTTCAGGAAAAAATGAATCCGTTGTTAGTCGGACTGAAGCTTCTTTTGTTTTGTTTTTCCTGGACCCTTTCCGCGACCGTTGAGGAGCTTATCAGCAAAGGGGATTCTTTGGATGCAAGTATGCGCTCGGCTGCCGCTCTGGAGGTCTATCTCGAAGCGCTGCCTCTTGCACCGAATAGATCCGCTCTCTTGCGCCGCATTTCGAAGCAGTTCGCTGAAATGATCACTGAAGAAAAAACTCGCGGCGGCAAGTTGAACCTGGCTCGGCAGGCGGTCATTTACGCGGAAAGAGCACTCGCTGCTCCGGATGCCGATGCCGATGCCCGCGTGGGCCTGGCTATCTGCCTCGCAAAGCTGGCCGACCTTTCCGACAATAGAACGAAAGTTGAGTTTTCTCGTCGCATCCGTGAACTCTGCATGGAGGCGTTGCGCCTCGATGCAGACCATGAGCTAGCGCATCATGTTCTCGGACGCTGGCATCTCGAGATGGCTCTGATAAATCCTTTGGTGCGGGGCTTGGTGAGCCTTATCTACGGTGAAATTCCCCCGGCGTCGAAAGCCGAAGCGGAGCGACTGCTTCGCAGAGCTCTCGCCCTGAATCCTCAGCGCGTTGCTACCAAATGCGAACTTGCGCGAGTGCTCTGGTATCAAGGCCGTCACGAAGACGCCCGAATGCTTTTGGCTGAAGCAAAAGCACTTCCATCCTCTAATCGCGACGACCCTGAGTTGATCGCCCGTGCGGAGAAACTCATCAATTAACTTCTGGGAGTGATGGCTTTTAAAGAGTTCATCTCGTAAGGTTGTTATGTTGTCACTTTTTGAAACGTTTTTTTAATGTAGGAGGCACTAAATGAAACGCCTATTAAGAGAGTGGTTCTGGATACCTGCCCCTCACGAGCCCGAACGGGGACGAGTCGCTCGTCAGTGGTCAGGGCCTTTGAATTTAGTCCTAGCAGCGGCGTTGACAGGCATATTCCTCGTCTGGGCACTTCAAACCTCTATTGCAAACTGGGACTGGGCTGCCGTATGGGAGTATCGCGCATTGTTTGTCTCAGGATGGTTGATGACGCTGGCCATCAGCGCATCAACCCTTGCCGTTAGCACTTTTTTGGGAACCGGTTTGGCAATTTTGCGTCGGAGCCGCTTTCTCCCAGCCCTTGGTTTGGCCAAACTCTACGTGGAAGTGGTGCGTGGCACTCCGTTACTTGTAATATTGCTTGTCGGTTTCTATGGCGTTGCAAATGCCGTTGGGCTCCATGATCGTTACATCGCCGGTTCGTTGATCCTTTCCTTTTTCTCCGCAGCCTACATTTCAGAAATCATTCGCGGTGGTCTTGAAAGCGTTGGTGCCACCCAGCTAGAGTCCGCACGCGCGGCAGGATTCACGCGATGGCAGACTTTCCGCTACGTGACCCTCCCTTTGGCAACGCGCAATATCCTTCCAGCGCTAACCGGACAATTTGCGCTTCTTATCAAAGATTCCTCGCTGCTTTCAGTTATTTCCGTGAGTGAATTTACCATGAATGCCCAACAGGTCGCGTCGCGAACCTTTGGCACTCTCGAATCCTATCTGCCCCTGGCAGCCGGTTACCTTCTTATCACGTTGCCGATCTCAGCGGCCGCGCGAACTCTAGAACGTGCCCTCCAATACGAATCCTGATGCCAGAAAATGACGCTTGAATTCAATCGCCTTACCAAACGCTTTGGCGAACATGTGGTGCTCGATGCGATCAGCGCCCAGATTCCATCTTGCAGTGCACTGGCGCTTCTCGGTCCATCAGGGGGCGGGAAGTCCACACTGCTTCGAATTATCGCCGGGCTGCTGATTTCGGAGAAGGGTTCTCTTTGCCTTAACGGGATTCTTGTCCCGAATCGCGAAGGTGAATTGCTCCATTATCGGCGAGCGATAGGGACGGTCTTTCAGGCTTTTAATCTTTTTCCTCATCTCACTGCGCTTGAAAATATTGCTCTCCCATTGCGCCTCGCGCACGGGATGTCCAAGGTGGAGGCGCAAGCAGCGGCCTTTGCTCTGCTCGAGCGTTTCCGCCTTACCGAACATGCCCATAAAAAACCCGGAGCTTTGTCCGGCGGTCAGAAACAGCGGGTCGCCATTGCGAGAGCTGCCTCGGCAAAACCGAAATTGCTGCTTTTTGATGAACCGACCTCGGCTCTTGACCCTGAAATGACTGCGGAAGTTCTCGACCTCATCGGAGAACTACGGGCCGAAGGGCGTGATATAATTATTGTCACCCACGAAGTTGGCTTTGCCCGAAGTGTTGCAGATAGGGTTATCTTTCTTGCCGATCGCAAAATCATGGAGTCCTCAACAGCCGAAAGGTTTTTCTCAGCTCCGCAAACCGCTGAGGCAGCAGCTTTTCTTGAACGAATTTTGAAGTATTAGACTGCGACCAAAAAAATTCGGGCTATTCGGCTGAATCGTAAGTCGGTTTCCGCGGCTCCATGTCGATCGCGTTACATCCCTCCTGGAAGCGGAACGAAAAATGGCTGATCGAAGCTTTCCGCGAGAGCCTCACTGCTGTGGCGCGCACCGCACCAACGCAGATCTGTGCGTGGAGGAAGTTTTGCCCGATGGCTCTGAGCTTTCCCGGGTCTATCCCGCCGAGAGGGACAAACGCAAAAAATGTAATGGGCTCATTTTGCGAGGCATTGAATATCCACTCGAAGGGGTTGCAGACTCGAAACCCCTCTGCCGGTTCATCTCCAACCTGGTGGATTGCGAAAAATACCCTGCCCAAGAGCCCGCAGCGCTCTGACCGCAACGCTGGGAACACCACGGCTCGCGCAGTTGAAGGCGAACATAAATCGAAGTGACCCCTCACGTGTT
>CALDSX010000099.1 GCA_937924445.1 uncultured Chthoniobacterales bacterium | reverse complement strand
TGATCAACTCGGCAACCTCCAAGTCCAGCTCCCGAAGCTGCTCCCCGGCCTTCCGGTAACTCACCGCGGAGTGCTTGCTGGCGTTGGCCAGAACCTTGGTTCCATCCATGGCCACGGTCACCGCTCCCACCCTCAAAACTTCCACCCTCGCCGCCATCTCCAAAACTGCACTGAAGGCCTTGTCCAAGAGCAGCCGTTTCTCCCGCCGGAACGCACAGATCGTGTCGTGGTCAGGATGGGTATCCGCACACAACACCCGCACCGCCATACTGTCATAGGTCGCCCGCTCGATGGCACGGCTCGAAAAGATCCCGCTGCTGTAGCTGTAAATGAGCAACGCAAGCAGCATGCGCGGCGGATATTGCCGGCTGCCACACCCCCTTAGGTTGACCTTCGCCGAACTCGGATCGATCTGATCCACTGCGTCCAGAATGAACTGGCTGAGATGGTTTTCCGGAACCAAATCTTTCATATCCGGGGACAACAAGAGCGGGGTCTCCCGGTTTATACTGATGAATCGCGCGGCCATGTTCTCGATTCTCTTTTTCCTCGGACTTTTTCAAGCCGCAGGTTTGGAAAAGTCCGACAGGCTGCTAGGCAAAAGGTGGTCACCTGTTGACCATCAGTTGGTCAGATGCAAAGCAGTTAAACCCATTACGTCGGAAATAAAAAGTCACATGAGATTCGATTAATATCTTATTGCCAGTTACTTATTATATAATATCAAGGTTGGCACGCAACATGCTATTTCGTTCGTTGTCTAAAAGATCAATGCCGGGTCTCGGCAAAACTTGTACATCAACACAGTCAAACAACACAAACTAAAAGAGAATATGAATCGAATTACTGCAATTGTTCGCCCTGCCAAATTGAAAGAAGTCACTGATGCTCTCCTCGATCTTGGGGTTGAGGGCATGACCGTAACCGAAGTTCGCGGTTGCGGCCGTCAAAAAGGCCACACCGAAACCTATCGGGGCCAAGAATACGTCGTCAATCTATTACCCAAAACTCAAGTGGATGTCGTCCTAGATGATGAACTTACCCAAAAAGCCGTCGAGACAATTACCAAAGTTGCGCAAACCGGTTCAATCGGTGATGGGCGCATTTTCATCTCCCCAGTAACTGAATCCATTCGCATTCGCACCGGGGAAAGACTTGGCGCGTAAATTTTGCGCTGGGAAAATCTAAAGGCCTGTAATAAGACGCGGCGTTCATTTACGAACGCCGCGTTGCTTTTGAAAAAGTGAATCTCCTGCGTCTCTTCAATGCAATAAACACTGCTATTTAAAAGCTGCCAGAGGCCCCCTTCTGAGATAGAAAACGATCGGGCTTATTACACCCTCTACCCCAAAAACCAATGATCATCGAGTGTAAAATTTGGCAAGTGAGCCAACGTCGTGTTTGATGACTTAAATATCTGTTATCCAAAACCATTTTCCTCTTTGCATGTGGTTCTATTTTTCAGAATTCTCCGAAGAAACTGCTTTTGGAAAGACAGATTTAGCCCAAGTTTCTTACGAGAAGCGTGGACGCGCAATAAAACCGGGGCTCTGCCCCCAGAGACACTACAAAATCCTCAGCTCTTCACGAAGGTTTTGCGCACGGGATATTCGCTTTTCCAGTCGATGCCCAGCAGCCGGTAAACCTGCGACTGCCTGGCGTCTGGCACCGTGGCCTTGCGGATGTGCAGCACCCGCCCGTCCTCGAGCGGCAGGCGTGTCGTCGCCAGGCTGTGCGTGGAAAGCAGCCGCCGCAATGTCTTCCAGACCCGCACTTCGCCGCAGTCGCGCAATTTCTCACGCACCCAGGCCAGCAGATGATACGCTAGCACCGAGATGAAGACATGGGCTTCGACCCGCGCCTCGAGTTGATGAAAGTTCGGACGCAAGCCCAGCGCTCCCTTCAGACACGCAAAGCCTTCCTCAGCTTGCAGCAACGTCATGTAAAGCGACCAGATGCGTGCCGCGCCGAGAGCCTGATCGGTGCGCAGCACGTAGTTGCCACACAACTCGCCTGCCTGCCCGAATTTTTCGTTGTCGCGGGTGAGCACCAGCAGAGCGTCGGGATTTTCGGGATCGGGGATGGTGCGCACCTCGACCGGTAAGGGGGGTGGCGTCTGGGACCGATCTCAAATCCCCCTGCGGCGAACTCTTCGGCAAAGCCCGCCCGGCTGCTGGGCGTGATGTTGATCAGGTAGCCCAGCCCCCGCTCTTTGAGCAGGGCGAGGTTGGCTTTGGAGGCAAATCCGGCGTCAAGGATGACCACGGGTTTTGCACTCCGCCGGATTCCTCGGTGTCAAGCCTCAGCCAGTCGAGCAGATGGATGAGGGTTTTGGTCTCGGAGAGGTTGCCCTCGAACACTTCGTGCGCCAATGGCAGTCCTCGTTGATCGAAGGCCATACCGATAGCTATTTGTCGGCAGTCGCTGCGTTTCTGTTTGTTGTTGCCATGGCGGGCCTTGGGGTTCTTTTGGCAGAAGCCCTCGAAATGGCTGTTGGTGACGTTGTAAAGAACGATGCCGCCGCGGCTCTCGAACAGCCCGGCCTGGGCGTCGCGCAAGGCCGATTCGATGGTCTTGCGCTTGGCGAAGAGGGCGTCGCCGGTGTGATAGAGTCGGTTTTTGGTGGTCTTGGTGATGCCGACGCCGAGCAATTCTGGCAAGGCGGTGCGCTCGGCCCAGTCGATGAGCGTCCACTCACTGACTGGCTCAATGAGGCGGTTGGCGACGAGGAGTTGGGCGGTGGCGGATTGGGCCGTGTTCAGGCCGCAATCGCGCAGGATTTCATCGAGGCCGAGTGCCCCCGCCAGGCGGCGCGGGCGACGAGTTGCGGGCCGAGTTGGACGACATTTTCGGTGGCGATGCGATCGACGAGCACGCCATCGACGGTTTCCGTGCGCGTGGGCCGTGCGGCCTTGGAGCGTGCGATGATTTGGAGAATGTGGGTGACCCACTGTGCGGCTTCCGTGGAAAGCTCTTCATCGAACGGATTGCCCTGCCCGCGAAGGCGATCATCCACGGCACGTGCGATGGATTTTTCTTCGGAGTGGGAATGTTTGCATCGCCAAGGGAGGCGACTACGCGCTGCCTGGGCTGGCCCTCGGCGTTGCGGTAGGATTCGACAAGTTGGACCAAGCGGGTGTCCTTGACGAATTTGGTGCGGAAGAAGATGCGCGGGGACTATCGGATGAAACATGGAAAAAATCAATACCCGCCATGAACAATTAAGCACTACAAAACCGCGTCAAAAAAATCCGAATCATTGAGTATCAATGTTTTATGAAAAAGAAGCCTGTAGAAAAGCACCAAAAAAACCCGAAAAAATGTCGAAAACCGCCAAATCGTGCAGTCGTTTAAGAAACTGGGGTTAAAAACCGGTTGATTTTTTTTCCGAACAACACACATTAGAATTTCAACCACAAGCGGTAACCCAGAAATCGCCGCTCCATCTTTTTACCCGCCACTTTCCCGTGTCATGAGTATCATTGAAAAAATTGAGAAAGAACAATTTAAAGAAAAAATCCCGGCATTTAAAGTTGGAGATTCCGTCAAGGTTCATACCCGAGTCATTGAAGGGGACAAAGAGCGCATCCAGATTTTTTCAGGTATCGTCATTGGACGAAAGGGGAGAGGGTTAAACTCTAATTTTACCGTCCGGCGTATCTCGTATGGTGAAGGAGTCGAGCGCATTTTTCCTGTGCACAGTCCGCGTATTGCGAAGATTGAGATTGAGCGCCCCGGCCGTGTTCGCCGCGCCAAACTGAATTATCTGCGTGACCGGCAAGGTAAGCAGGCTATGGCGGTGAAGGATGAGGCACGCCAAACGGCGAAAGGCTGACCATCACACTGAACGGGAAGCAATCGCTAACCGTCTTGGGCTTGAGTATGAGGCGCTTGCTTGGGCAAGCGGAGCAGGCGTAGTGGCCGGAATTGACGAGGTCGGGCGGGGATGTTTGGCCGGCCCTGTTGTGGCGGCTGCCGTTATTTTGCCCAGACCATTTGATGACCCAGGCGTGGCCGACTCCAAGACCGTTGCCGAACAGCGACGCGAGAGACTCTGCGATAGATTAATCACAACGCCGGGGTTGGTATGGGGATTGGGAGTCTGTTCTGTCGCGGAGATTGATCGCATGAACATCCTCGAAGCCTCCCGTGAAGCCATGCGCCGGGCGGTTCGGGCTCTCAATACAGTGCCGGATCACCTTCTTGTGGATGGTCTGCCTGTGCCAGGTTTTGAGATCGGCCAAACGGGAATCGTTCGGGGAGACGCCAAATCTCCAAGTATAGCCGCTGCCAGTTTGATTGCGAAGGCAATGCGAGACCGAATGATGCGCGAGCTTGATGCTTTAGACCGACGTTACGGATTTGCCCAACACAAGGGCTATGCAACGGCTCAACATCTGGCTATGATTGCTAAGCATGGGATTACAGAACATCATCGTCGTTCTTTCGCGCCTGTTTCCCAACTGGCGCTCCCCCTTTGAGCGACAGACAAACAGCGAACAGCAGAGAGTACCCAATGATCCCCGGCATCGGCTCGGCGCTTCGGGGGAAAGGCTTGCCTGCCGGTGGCTTGCTCGAAATGGCTACAAGGTGCTTTACAGGAATTTTCGGCCTCGCGGTGGTGGTGAGGTGGATGTGGTCTGTCGGGATCGCAAAACCGGGGAGCTTGTGTTTGTAGAAGTCAAAACCCGTTCCAAGCGCGATGGTATCCGCCCCTCCGACGTGGTGGGCCGCGAGAAACAATACCTCATGACACGCGGTGCCTTGGCCTGGCTAAGAGCACTGGGCAACCCTGATGTTGCGGGGCGATTTGACATTGTTGAGGTATTTCTTGAACCGGGCCAGCGTCCCGACGTCAAAGTCATTCAAAATGCGTTTCCTTTGCCCAATCCCTACTTTTATTGAAGAACGCTTCTGATGAGTTAACTTTAACTACCCACCTCCTGCATTCTGATCAAAGCATGCCCAGACTCATTAAATCTCTACGCGCACGAACCAATGGCCAGGTAAATGTTCGTGTTCCCGCAACCACCGCAAATTTAGGTCCGGGCTTTGACTCTCTCGGTCTTGCGCTCTCCCTCTCCAACGTCGTGACTGTTGCTTTGGACAAGACCGATGGTGCAGATCTTGACATACCCTTTCCGATGGCAGCAGAAGCCGGCGACGCTTATTTTCAGGCAGCGAAAATCTCTCCGATTCCCTTTCGCATTCGGATTAATGGCAACGTGCCCAGGTCACGCGGGCTTGGCAGTAGTGTCACCGTTCGCCTTGGCGTCATCATGGGGCTCAACGCTCTGACTGAAGGTGGGCTCAGACCACCTGATCTCTTTCAAATCTGCGCATCGTTGGAGGGCCATCCTGATAATGCAGCCCCGGCCTGTTTTGGCGGATTTGCACTCTCTTGGGAGGGTGGGGCAGCCGGATTTCCTGTCCGGTCCTCGTTGAGATTTGCAATTCTTATTCCCAACGTGGAAATGGAGACTGGTAGAGCTCGAACAGTGTTACCGCGCACTATTCCCCGTTCAGACGCTGTTCGTTCCGCAGCGAATGCGGCTCGTCTTGCCACGGCCTTTTCTACTGGGGATTACACACTGTTGCACGGGGCTTTTTGGGACGGGTTACATCAGCCTTACCGAAAGAAACTTCTTCCCTTTCTTTATGACGTAATTGCCGCTGGAGAGGAGGCTGGCGCGTACGGCGGATTTCTCAGCGGTTCGGGTTCAGCGGTTTGCTGTCCTGCTCCGTTGCGCATGGCAGATAAGGTCGCAGTTGCGATGCAGAAGGCAGCGCAACTGGCGGGCGTCGAGAGCAAGGTGCTCGTTGCAAAGGCCGACAACTTGGGGGCTCGGATCGTGGGTCCGCGTCGTTGTGTTAGAAACGAAAAATGATTCGGATCCGTGAGCAACTCGATGGCCTCGAACGTTATTTGACCGACATCATCCTTGATCGTCGCGAAGGTTCGGGGGCTTGGCTCTGGCAGGTGGTCTTGCGCGGGCTCTCATTCATCTACGGTGGGGTGGTGCGTTTTCGCCTGCACGCCTATGAACATCGTCTGTTTCGTGCTCGATCTCTAGGGGTGATGGTGGTTAGCGTCGGTAACCTCACGGTCGGCGGAACTGGTAAAACGCCTGTTGTTGAACTCTTGTCCAAAGCGCTTGCGGCCCGGGGTCGGCGTGTCGCTGTGCTGAGCCGTGGTTACAAAAGCAAGCAACCTCCGCTTCTACGACGGCTGAGAGATGCGCTGCTACGAAGAAAAAAACGGCGCTGGCCCCGATTGGTTTCAGACGGCAAATCGCTTTTGCTTGATTCTCGGATGGCGGGCGATGAACCTTACATGCTTGCAAAAAACCTGCGCGACTGTGCCGCAGTGTTAGTTGACAAAGATCGCGTGCGAAGCGGTGCCCATGCCATACGCCGGCTCGGTGTGGATACGCTCGTTCTCGATGATGGGTTCCAGTTTCTAAGACTGAAGCAACGCGTGAACGTGGTCCTCGTAGATAGCACTGCGCCATTTGGCAACCGCCACATGCTCCCGCGCGGGATCCTGCGGGAACCTCCATCAAGCCTGCGGCGTGCCGATTGGATTTTTTTGACCAAATGCCGGGATGGAAAAATGGAGGACCTCGTTGCGGAGATCCGACGCCGTAACCCCACCGCTGGACTTATTCTCTGTCGCCACAAACCACTGCATCTCCGCAATGTCGTTGACGAAACTATCAAGCCTCTTGAAACATTATGCAACCTACGCGTTGGAGCACTCTCCGCAATCGCCCGACCTGAAAGTTTCGAGCAGGCACTTGAAGAACATGGAGCCGATGTGGTCATTCGGACTCATTTTGAAGATCACCACCGATATACTCTTCGTGAAATTAAACGTTTCCTTGACCGCTGTTCCCGACGGGATCTGGACGCCTGCGTGACTACGGAGAAAGATGCGGTCAAGTTTCCACCTCTGGCTGACACCCCTGTGCAAATCTATTTCCTACGTATGGAGATTGAAATTCTTGGCGGCCACGATAGCTGGCTTGAATTCCTCGATCTTGTTGGAGGCCGATGTTCTTTCAGACCACAACCAAAACTTTTTTAACCTCGGAAAGAAAAGTTTCATGACTCCTCCCTACAAATTTCTTTGTTTGAGCCTATTTTTTATCGCGTCGGCACTCGATGTTCCAGCCAAGCTTTTAGAGCAACTCAGATGCGCTGATGAACACCGAACTGCCGCGATGATGACCGCGGATCTCGTCGCTTTGGAGTAGACCCTTCCGGAAGATCTAATCTCAGACATCCTGACCTCTGGGGAAAACGGATGACCTGATTGGGCGGTAAAAGACGCGGAGATCTGTGCCTGGATAGCAGACTTCCGTGGCATTGAGTTCGGTGCACATGACCTCAAGAGTGGCGTCATGGATGGGGTTG
>CALDSX010000098.1 GCA_937924445.1 uncultured Chthoniobacterales bacterium | reverse complement strand
GAAGTGCAGCTTGAGGTTCATCAGGTCGAGGGCTTTTTGCATCTGCTGGACCAGGGTGGCGGCATGGCGCACCAGGTCGTCCCGGTGCCTCCAGACCCCGCGCATGGCCAGCACCTCGGCGGGCGGCACGAAGCTGCTCTTGAGCAAGCCGACACTGTGGAGGTATTGCAGCCACTGGGCGTCGGCGATGTCGGTCTTCTTGCGCAGCGCTTTGACGTCGCGCGGGTTGACTACCACCACCTCCAGGCCGTGCTCGCACAAGAGCGTGTAGAGCGGCAGCCAGTAGATGCCGGTGGCCTCCATCGCGACGGTAGTGATGCCTTCGGACAAAAGCCACCGGGCCATCGCGGTGATCCCGCGCGTGGTCGGCGCAAAGGGCCGAACGCTCTCCGACGAGGGCCTGTCGCTCTGCGCAGCGATGGCCGCCCACAGGTCGTTGCCCGCCGCCACGTCGATGCCTGCTGCCTTGGGGTGAACCGTCGGCAGCGTCCCGCTCCAGGCACTCCCCTTCGTCCTGCTGCCTCGCTTGCCGCCGCGAACGATCTTAAGTCGCGGCACGCTGGCAGGGCTTGGGCTTGGGCTCGGGGAGGTGGACTTGGAGGTTGTCTTCATTGCGGTGGCTGGGTTGTTTGGTGCTCAGATGGCCTCCGCGACCGCAAAACCCCGCCCGGACGGCGGTCGGGTCAAGATGACGGCGTTCTCCCAATCGGGCTCGCCGGACGCCGGGGCCAAGGCCTGGCGTGCGGCGGCACCAAACAGTCAACCGCAGCATCCGGTCCGCAAGCTGTCACGAGGACTCCTGTTTGCCCCTTTTACGGGACGGGTGCCAAGGCACGGTCGGGTTTATGCTGCAAGGCTTGCGGTCACGAAAACCAGCTTCCTTTTACGACGAACCAACTGCCGCGTCCAGATCGCGCGCACGCCCCCTAAGGTCTCTCCAGTTCCTTCACCCAGTCGCAAACCCGACGAAGAAGGGTTTTGGTTGAGTTGTAAGGCCTCTCATTAGACCAGTTGCAATGGAGATTGATAATCCAACAAAAATCAATAGCGTCCTACGGTGGAAACGGATATTTCACGAAATTTTCATCGCAAATATTTTTGGCGATGTTTGCTGCTCGTTTTCCAGAGTTCGCTCATGCTATGCCACAAATGCCCTGCCATCGAAGGTCGCAGTTCAGGCGAGTGGAAGCTCTATACCATTAACGGTCGGGATTATGTGACCGTTGAAAACGTGATTCGATTTTATGAACTTCGACACAACTCGATTCTTGCCGGAGCGGCTCGCACGGAATCCCCTGCAGCCAAAGGACTACGGCTGCTAAGCAGCGACACGCGCGAAGTCTATCTGAGCGGGGTTCGGCATTGGCTTTGCTTTCCTACCGAGGAGTTTAATGGCAAAACCATGATTTCACGAATGGATCTTGTGAAAACTATCGAGCCTGTGCTTAGGCCGCATCTTATCAAAGGTCTGGAATGGTTTAATACCGTTGTCATTGACGCTGGCCACGGTGGGCATGACCGTGGAGCCAAATCGCGGTTTGGTTTTGAAAAAGAATACACTCTCGATACTGCTCGTCGGCTGAAGATTGTGCTCGAGGCTGCGGAATTTAAAACCGTAATGACCCGCAATTCAGATGTTTTCATTGCATTAGATCGGCGTGCGGCAGTGGCCAACCGCCTCGACAAAGCGATTTTTGTAAGTATCCACTTCAACGAAGGCGCAGGAAACTCTGCCGCATCAGGTATTGAGGTGTTCGCCATTACACCCCGAGGAGCCCCCTCTACCGCCGACTCTTCACTCAAACCAAGCCATCTCAACCCCCTCCCTGGTAATCGAACCGACGCCGCAAGCGTCATGCTTGCCGCATCTGTTCACCGCGCTCTTTTGGCAAATCGAGGACAAATTGATCGCGGTGTTAAACGAGCGCGCTTTACTGTCCTCGCCACCTGCCAAAAACCTGCCATTCTTGTGGAAGGCGGTTTTTTAAGTAACCCTTCTGAAGCGCGTATGATTGCAACAACCGCCTATCGAAGCGCGTTAGCACGTTCAATAGCAAAAGGCATACTTGACTTCCGCGAACTAACTCTCGGCAAAGCGCCAAATGCTAGTTCCGGAGAAACAGCAGACACCGAGCCTGTTGTTATGACCAAACCACGGCCTGTCACAAGTCAAAAACCTACTTTGATCGTCACCCCACCCGGCGAGTAGAATCCGGGAACCAACAAAGGATGTGTTGAAGATTTTTTGGACCGACCGTCTCTGTTAATTTGCCACTGCAGGGCCGTTGAACTTCAATCGCACAACCAAAAGCGCCCCGGCAGTGAACAACACGGCGCTGTAGAGAAACGCCACATTAAAACCGAAAGAACTCCAGAGAGCCCCAACAACGATACTGGAAACAAAATCTCCCAGCCCATTCACGGCCGCAAGCGAGCCGAACGCCATGCCATGCTGCTCGGCACTGACAAGTTCAGCACAAAGCGAATCTTCAAGAGTTTCCTCCACCGCCACATAAATACCGCCGAATAGGAAAACCGCCGCAAGGGTCCAAATATTGAGCGGCAGAAAAACGATCATTAAGGCCATAACGGCAGCAAGACCATAACCGAAGGACAAAACGAGATGTTTTGGAAAACGATCCGCCCACAAGCCCGCGAGAAATGCAAAACCGGCGTAGAAGACATTGTGTGACACGTAAAGTCCAACGGCCACGCTGGCAGCCATTGGTGCACCAAGAGCGGGCTCCAGCTTGTGCGTGGCGAGAAGAATGAGCAGAGTGTGCGCAAAGTCTCCCGCACCAAACAGGCCTACCGCAAAAAGAAAGTTTCGGAATCGTTCGGGCAACATCCGCAACCGATGGCCAAACGAGATGTGTGGCACCGGCTTACGCACCGTTTCTCTGACGGCAAATGCAATCAGCCCGGCCGCAAGCAGACCGGGAATGAGCGTCGCTGCAAAAAGCGCTGGGTAGTGGTGGTTAAATGCTCCAAGGAGGAGTAGGGCTGTCGCAGGACCAACGATCGCTCCAACTGTGTCCATCATCCGCTCAAATCCAAATGCGCGACCGTAGGTCTGAGGGCTGACCGCGCCCGCCAAAAGCGCCTTGCGCACCGGTGTGCGAATACCGCGTCCCAACCAAGCTGTTCCACGCGCCAGAAGCACATGCCAGGCATTTGTGGCGAGCCCAAAAGAAGCCGTTCCAAGGGCCGTGACCACATAACCGAGCACAGCCACAGGCTTACGGCGACGCAATTTATCCGTGTAATAGCCACTGGCCATTTTGGCAAAAGAGGAAAGCCCGTCGGAGACTCCTTCAATCAGTCCCACCCAGAAGGCCGCCACGCCCATCGTTGCCAAAAAAGTTGGCATGAGAGTCGTGGCGATTTCATGCGACCAGTCGCTGAATAACGAGGCCAAACCGATCGCCAGAACGGTGCGATTGAGCCAGCGCCCACGCGGTTTTGACAAGGAATAAAATGCAGTCATCGCATCCGGTTCTTTGTCATCTGAAGGACGTTTGCGGAAAAATCTTAGCTGCATGTGTCGGGAACGTTCTACTAACAGGAGATACCCTTGTTATCCATAAAACAGCTATTGGTCTGATCGTTGCGAGGAATGTTGTAGCCATTTAGGACTCCCTAGTGAAAAACAAAAATATTTTCATCGCGCAAGGAGAAAGTCCCAGTCTTATACAGACATCAAACCGTCACCGCACATTAATCACGCTCGCCGGATACGCGTACTTGGCCGATGCAGAATTCCACTGCAGCCTTTTGTTTTGTTGCCGTCGTTAAAGACAGCTCCATATCTTTACCCAAAGCTTCAAGTTTTTCTTGCGGCACAACCCGATTCATTCGATGCCATGAGACTCCCCTTGGCAGATTGAAAGATTGTTGCCAGCGACGAACCACTGGCCGAGTGCTCGTGCCGGACGAACCGCCTATTTCCTAGAATAAACCAGGAACTCGCGATTTTGTAAAACTCCGAAAATTGATTTTAAACCATTCGCATAGTTCCATTTTTTAGTTCTGCGAAGATTTCACAAGAGGCAAAAAGTTATTGACCGTTGGAACAGGAGAGGTGACCGGACCGAGCGTTGACGTTATGAGGTGGTCAAGCAAAGCACGTTCCAGGCGTGAGCGGGCACTTTGTCCTTCAGGCAGATGAGCAAGGTTTTCATACTCACCCGGGTCGTTGCGCAAATTGTAGAGTTCGGTGGTTTGCGCCACTTGGTTGATCGAGAGCCGCCAGCGCCCATCGTCAACGATGATGAGGTTTTCAACAGAGGAAAATAGCAATTCGTGCCCGCCGTCGTGCAGAGATTGTCGGATGTCACGTCCATCATAGCGTGCGGGCATCTCAACCCCAACAATGCCGCAAATGGTCGGTAGAATATCGAGCAGACTGACTCGCGCGTTAGTGGTTTGACCTTGCCCGCTGGAGAGAACAAAGCTTGGTCCTGCAGTAAGAAAAGGGACTTTGATGACTTCTTCATACGCACAGCTCCCCTTACCCCAAAGCCGGTGAGCCCCCATCATATCTCCATGGTCTGCAGTAAGAACAACATCGAGATTATCGCCAAATCTATCATGGGCGGCAGCAAGAACTGCGCCAACGGCATCGTCAATTAAAGCGACGTTAGCAAGATAGTGGAGTTGGATTTCTTTCCAATCCTGATCGGTGTAGCGCGAGGTGCCACCAGGGTGAGCGCCACCTTCGCAACCCCATGGCGGCCTCTCTTCTTCCAACTCACGACGGAAGCTCCGACAATGTGCTTTGTCATTACCGTCAAATTCGCCCTCTCGCCAGCGCAGTATTGGAAGTTGACTTTTGTCCACGCGGTTGAGGTAACTCTCCGGTGGGTCGTGTGGGTAATGCGGGCCCGGAAAAGAAACCCAGAGCAACAAAGGCTGTTCAGCGTCGTGCTCGCTGAGAAAATTAACCGCTTGCTGCCCAACCCAGTAATCTGGATGCCATTCGTCCGGACCTGTGAAGATACGCGCATCAGCCGGTTTTCCGGGATAAGCCACCTGCTCGAAGAGACCGGCTTCTTTCAAGGCGCGGCTATATTCATCCCAAAACCAGAACGTAGCCACTTTGCCATCACACAGAGCAAGCTGATCTATTCCAAGTGAAAGTAGGTAAGCCCTAATGGCCGAGCCATCAAACGGTTCTCCATATTTAAGCTGCGCATAGGGTGTGGCTGTAAAATGGCATTTACCAACCATTGCGGTCCGCCATCCACTAGATTGTGCGATGTTGAAGATATTGGGTGTTTCAGGGGCGAGGAGTCGCTTGATCGTGTTTGTAACCATCCCTGTTCGGTGTGGATATTGCCCGGAGAGAAGTGCACAACGCGCAGGAAGACAAACGGGTGACGGTGTTAAAGCATGTTTAAAAAGGATGCCGGACTTAGCGAGCGAATCCATGTGCGGCGTAGAAATAGCCGTTCCGCCATAGCACGAGAGTGCATCGTAACGACATTCATCCATGGTAATTAAGAGAAAACAACGACTCATACAAAATTAAATTTTAAATTAAATTTTTTACAAAATAAATTCAAAAAAAGGAGTATCCTATAAAACTATTTTCCAACACAATTCTGATCTATTTGTGAGTCGGTGGTAACTGCTCAGGTAGCCGCCCGCCTTGGGGCGGCCACCTGTGAGTGAATGGCGGGGCGCACCCACCCGACGCGTGGGCGAGACTCACGAGGTGTTGACCGCTGGCACGAAAGGGGTGCCGAAGAACACGCGCTGCAACGCCTCCAAGGCGTTGAGGCCGTTCTTGCGTGCCGTGGAGACATAGCCGCGGATGCGGCAGAAGTCCACGAGTGCCTCGATGCTGCGAAAGGTGCCGGAGATCTTCTGGCGCAGCTTCATCATCCGCAGATCCCTTTCCGACTGG
>CALDSX010000097.1 GCA_937924445.1 uncultured Chthoniobacterales bacterium | reverse complement strand
GATGCGGGCATCGTTAACAAGATTCGAGGCCTGTGCGCGCTGACGAGCGCGGATGAAGCTCGGAACTGCAAGAGCTGCGAGCAGAGCGATGATCGCAACAACGATCATGATTTCGACGAGCGTAAAGCCCGATGTTCTGTGGGTTTTCATTTGTTTAATCGGTTTTAATTGTTCTATTTTTTTGATTAGGCCATAGTCTAGAACTTCGCCAGAAGTTCAGCCTAAAGCAATTTATAATCGCATCAAAATGCTTTGGTTGCCAGACGAAAGAGTGAAAAATGTTGTCTTGTTTTCGGGAGAAGATTGAGGATGGAACAAATCCGCTTTGGCATTAAAGTTCGGGCGTCAATGATCATCCGCCGGTGGAGGCGGTGGGGCATCAGACCATGCCAACGCCAGCGGATTCGTATGTCGTTAGCGCGAAGGGCGGGCTGGATGTTGCGCGAGCGAAGTCGGCGTTTGGGATCTCTATGTTCCGCTCGGCTGACGACAATGCGAGTGGCTTTTCACTACGTGAATTTACGAAACACTGCGTTGAATATATAGAGCGGAACAGAAGAAGAAAATCTTCGCCAACCTCTTCGAAGTTTTGCGTTGCATCAATTCAAACCTTGCCGACATGAATCTTGTTGAGAGACCTAAGATGCCAACCGACTAGCGTGAGTAACCTCTCATTTGCTCGCGGGTTTATAAGCCTGGTGCTTGATGAAGATGTTTCGATCTCTCTTCTGCATTTTGTCGTGCACAATGACATCTGGGGGAGCTTCAATGAGCGCTTCGATTTTGTCGTTCATCTTTTTCCATGAAACACTCAGCCAGCCGGAACCACAGGAGATTCGCCCCTCAGCGTGAGAGATTTTATCAACGATCGGATCGAAAATAAATTCTTTTGATTTTCCTTTGCCAACCGGACGAATGCCGAGAACATATCGTGCCGCATAAATTGCACCGGCCCCCGCCCAGCTGTGACAACGGCTCCCAATCGGTTTTTCAGCACCATGAAAAGACTCGGGAAGAGTGTCATCGCCAATTCTTTGTAAATAACCGTAATGTTCTGTAATTAGAAGCTCTGCTAGATCTGGGCGACCATTGTTTGCCAGTGCTGGCAGCGCAAAGAAAAAATAAAAAAGTTCGATATGGCCGGAGTCCTTAAGTTTTTGCAAGCCGCGAGACAAGTTGCTTTTCAGCAATGGTTCAATGTAAGCGAGGACTCTCTTACGATGCTCTGCGTTGCTGATGGGGGCGAATAAAGCAAGGACATTTGCATGAATGGCGTGAGACGAACAGCCATAGTAAGCATTAAATCGCCCCTCGCTTTCGTTCCATAGTAATTGTTCCAAGGCGTCCTCTGTGGCGATGGCGTCGGATTTGAAGGCGGCAGCCTCTTCATTTTTCCCAAGTGCTGTGGCCATCTCCGCACAGGCGAAATCAGCCGCCAAACGGAGGAAATTTACCACCGCGTTCGCCTCGCCCTCGCGCTGGGCTTCGTTGACTCCCCAATCAATAAAAAGTCTGAGCTCATAAGAAT
Organism: uncultured Chthoniobacterales bacterium; assembly: GCA_937924445.1. Classification (GTDB taxonomy): domain Bacteria; phylum Verrucomicrobiota; class Verrucomicrobiia; order Chthoniobacterales; family CALDSX01; genus CALDSX01. The sequence continues at coordinate 2,267 of CALDSX010000097.1, read as the reverse complement.
TCCAAAGTCCCGAGGAATGTTTCTGCCATCTGGAACTCTGCCATATTCTCCTAACCACTGGCCACATTTCCTTCAACAAAGAGAGGTCGCCCGTGTAAGCCCAGTAATCGTGCAAAAGGAGTAGCCATAAGAGCGTAAAATCAGCGTGAGGACGTGAAAGCCATGCCGGAGCCACACAGCGCAGTTGCCCATCGGGGAGTTGGGCCTGACCAAATATCCGGATCACCCGTGCGGCAACCCTTAAATCCTGAGATAAAAGCGCGTTCAAATGGAAGTTGACGAGCGCGTCGCCGATGTATGAACCTCTTTCCCTCCATGGAGAATCCGAGTAGGCTTCATCGGTTGAACAAATGAGTGTTCGTAAAGCAACGGGCCACAGCCAGTTAAAGACAGGATTGTCGCAGACAAAATGTGTCTGATCATCGCCAAGCGCCTGTCTAGAGCGCACGAATAGGTCATGCAGAACAAGATCTGCCTTCCCCTCTGCAGTTGGCGCACGGAGAGTGGCCTGGACGAGTTTTCCTCCGCGCGGATGGAAAAGTTCCACCCGCTGACGACCGCCTTTGAGGATAAATCTGTCGGCGGAGTCTGTAAACGGATTTGACCGATAGATGGCGAGCCCTCCTTCCTCGTGAGGCCAATCATCAACCCCCACATCCAGGATACTGCCTGCGGGAGCCTCTACGTCCACAACAATGTGTCCAAGGACTTCACCAGCAAATGCAAAACACCACGTGGCGCCGGAAGCGCAAAAGCGATTGGCCTTCGGCAGTTGGTCTGGGGTAATTCGTTTTTTTGCATCTGGAGCCGGGCGATCCCAGGCCATTTGATGCGCAGGGCTCAGAAAGGTGGTATCACCGTCGCACAGAACCCAATCTGCGGGAGCCTGAATGTCACCCGGTTCTGGCAAAACAATCTCTTCTCTCTCTTTGAGCCGGACGACAGCAAGGGGTTCAAGACAAGTGCGATCTTTCCGACCATGCAGCGAAATTTTGGCGTCTTGTGGAAAAGCTATAAAATCAGCCCAAAATTCTCCTAATACACACAATTTGCCCGTGAGAAGGTTCCATCCCTCAACAAGATCGAGCTTTGTCAAAGCCTGTTTACCATAAACCGTCGAGGAAACCTTTTCGAGACTTTTTCCATTCAACCAAACATCGCTCCAAGAAATAGTCAGAGGGATCGTTTGCTTTTGATCCGAGTAAATCCAGGTTGCAAAAGCGCTCCACGCGAATGGGATATTTTGCTTCTCGCGTTCGTAAGCGAGCGGATCGTGCGTCAAGAAGCCATACATCCGCAGTTCGGAGCGAAGCGGCCCTGCCAAGGAGATTTCTTTGGGACGATGTTCGTGAAAGGGGATGGGCGCCCCCGAATAGGGACGCAACTGACCCCACGGTTTTTCAGAGCAAATAATAATTTCCGCTGGGCTGCCAGAGTCCAGGAGCCGCGTATCGCAAATTTCCACCGGATTCTGGGCAAAACTGAAAAGCGGTGCATCCCAGCGCCAGGCGTGAAGTCGTGAAGCCTGCCACGTGCCCGGTGTTTCAAATGTCACACTTTCATTTCCACAGGCAGCGATGAATCCAGGCTCGCCATCAGGCATGCTTTGAAAAGAAGAAGTGCCAAAAAAATTCACTTCGATGCAAATATTGTTGCTGCCTGAAACTAACCATCTTGCTAAATCATAGCTGTCAAACTCAGGGAACTGTGTCACAAACCGTCCGGGGCCTGTCGCAACAAATGAGCCATTTACCCATAAGCGATAGCGCGTATCCGCAAAGAGATAGATCATTAGGACTTCTGGAATATGGGCTAGCTCGAACCAGCGTTCGAATCGGACGAATTGGTTCCTGCGGGGCACTCCGTCCTCCCTTACCCAAATAAATTCTGATCGATGGAACGGCTTTGATGTTGTCATTACCGAAGAGGCGGGGGGGGATTTTTGGGTGTTCACCTTGTCTCCTAAAAGAACTTATGTTTGAGAGTTAAATTTTGAGCTGGGCAGTTGATGTTTTAAGCTGATTCAGGGTGGGTAGCATTTCAAAGGGCTTTTGTAGGTCAAATGTTTTCTTGTAACTGCTCAGGTAGTCCCACCATGGGACCATCAGTAACCGAAGAATAGATTACCCCCCCGAACGCAACAGAAAAAAGTTCGTTTTTTGCTGGATTCACCAGGGGTGCCTGCCGTATCTTGCTCGCCATGACAAGCGTCTTGGTGATGCAAGGCCGCCAGTTGAACGGCGCGGACATCGTTTGGATCCGGGGGC
>CALDSX010000096.1 GCA_937924445.1 uncultured Chthoniobacterales bacterium | reverse complement strand
CTTGTCATGGCGAGCAAGATACGGCAGGCCCCCCTGGTGAATTCAGCAAAAAACGAACTTTTTTCTGTTGCGTTCGGGGGGGGTAATCTATTCTTCGGTTACTGATGGTCCCATGGTGGGACTACCTGAGCAGTTACTTTCTTTTTTACAAGCAATATTAAAAGCGCACTTCCGACATTGTCAAACAAGCCCGACCCCGTTCGGTGATCATAGTATTATTTTCTCGCTCAGAAGAAATCTTCGGCAGACGAAAAGCGTAAGTGATGAGAGAACGATTGCTCCAGGTGGAGGTTCGAACTATTATTATCAGATAATGCAGGTCGCCTCACAAAAAACTTTATCAGCTGTTTCAGCGAGCAAAAAACGGATAAACCTCCGATCGCCCGATATAATGGCCGAAGTCCAGTCTAAAGTTGAATCGCACTACAGAAGTCTGGTCGTCGAGCATATCCGAAGAGCAAACGGCGTGCTCAAAGCAGGATCAATCACAGTGCGCCTCGCCAAAGAGTTTGGGTTTTGTTACGGGGTTGAACGGGCCATAGACCTCGCCTACGCGGCACGAAAGGTTTTTCCAAGCGAACGCATCTTCATCCTCGGCGAAATCATCCACAACCCGGATGTTAATGCCCAAATTTCCAACATGGGCATCGTGAATTTGATTGGTGCGGATCGTCGCCCCAACCTTGAAATATTGAGAACCGGAGATGTAGTCATCGTGCCGGCTTTTGGAGCGGAGGCAGGGACGGTGGAGCGTATCAAGGAACTCGGCTGCAACATCGTGGACACAACCTGCGGAGATGTGATGAGTGTCTGGAAAAGAGTTCGTCAAAATGCCAGCGACGATGTCACAAGTATTATCCACGGCAAAGCAGATCATGAAGAGACCCGTGCAACCGCCTCGCGTGCACTCGGACGTGGCAGTGGACATTTTCTCATCCTCCTCAACATAGCGGAGGCGGACATTGTCTGCCAACAAATCCGAAACGGCGGCCCCAAAGAATTCTTTCTAGAACGATTTAAAGGTGCTTATTCGAAGGGGTTCGACCCGGATATTCACCTGCGACGGATCGGTGTTGCGAACCAGACAACAATGCTTCGCAGTGAAACAGAGGAGATCCAACGTCGCCTCCGTGCCGCCATCATTGACCGCGACGGCCCAGATATTGGTGATGCGAATTTTCGATATTTCGACACCATCTGCGGTGCAACCCAGGAACGGCAGGACGCCCTGTTTGAATTGCTGCGGGAGAAGCAGGATTTGCTTCTTGTAGTAGGAGGATACAACAGCTCGAACACAACCCACCTTGCGGAAATTGGGTCAGAGAAACTGCCTACTTACTTCATCCTGAACGCCAGCCGCATTGAGTCCCATCAACGGATCAGGCACTTCGATTTTCACAGGAAAACCGAGGTTATCACCGAAAATTGGCTGCCTGAAGGCGACGTGGTTATCGGGTTAACAGCCGGAGCGTCATGCCCAAACAACCTTATTGAGGAGACGATTTTGCGTCTCTTTAGTCTGCGGGGGATCGGGCGCGAAGCTTTGCTACAGAGCTGAGCAGAACTTGGCTGTTGCGATGGCCTCAGAGAGCCTGCGCCACACAATAATGACAACCAGATTTAACCCCTACCGAGAGGCCGGAGAAACTCCCTGGCGCTTCGCTCAGCGAGTTCCTTTTGAGGAGGAAGTGGGAGCTAAGCTGACGACCGTTTGCTTTAACGTGGTCTTCTTTGCAGTGAGAGCCATACAGAGAATGAAGAGACCCGTGAAAAGCAGATCGCTCACGGCGCTGTTACGGAAGAAAACCCACGCGGGCGGCTGAAACTCCGGCAGTCCGATAGTCCACGACTGAACCCACCCGTTGAAGGTCTTTGCGTATCCAGGCGAGCTGATCCAACAGACGCTGTTTGTGGCAAGGTGGAAGATTGCAGAGCCAAGAAGTGAACCACCGAATAACGGCAAAGCAGGGCTGCGGCCAGAGGAAAAAGAGCGCGTGGCAATCGTAACACCCAGCCATGCAATGGTTGCCAAAGCCGCGTAGCGCACTGCCATTTCCCAGTTTACCATCGCCACACCAAAATGCGCATTCAAGATAAGATCGGAGACAAATAGCGCCCCAAGGGGGATAATAAACGCAAGGCGTCGGGGCAAATAGCAGGCCCCACAAAGGGCAATAGCAGCAAGAGGTGTAAAGTTAGGAATCCAATCGCTCCCGTTTCCGAAGAATGCGGTGGAAAGACGAAACACTACTGCGGCGAGCGTAATTAGAAGCGCGAAGTACATATCTGAAAAGAAATAAGGCTTTAAGCAAACACTCTTTTCGCCAGGAAGGCAAGAGTTTTTTTGAGATTCCTCGTCCGCCGGAATCTTTAATCCCCTATTTCTCGCAAAAAGACGATCGGTCGGTGATTGCCGTGTAAAGCTTTAAAGACAAATAAATGTAAACCATCTCCTCGCCTAAAGTTTCAGAGTGTTCCTAACAAACTCTTGAAGACATCCCCTCATGCCTAAGAAAGAAGGATTAAAAATCATCTGCGGCAACAACGCTAGTTTTCGTTGTGACGATCTACCGACCCCGATCAGGTAGATGAGAGTTTTTTTTTCGATACAAACTGGCCACTGTCAGACGCGAGAAGTTATGATCTATCTGATGTTAATGCGATCACTTTTGGAAAATAGCGGACCAAAGCGATGACCCGCCAATTTACCGTCCTGCATGAAACATAACGCCGATTTTCTTAAAGAAAATCGGATTTCGCCGCTTGCCGTTTTCTCTCAAAGATGAAGATGAATAAGTGATATAAAGTCGTGAAAACGGTGCCCTTTTGTTCAGTTGCATAGCAACTACGACAATCTGCTTTTTAAGCGGGGGAGGTTTTGGAAATAGAGTGGTCGTTCAAAAATTCTTCCTCAATCCAACTGCGGGTGGGCACGGGCCACCAAATCACTGCAGAAAGCCAAACTCTTCCCTTAGTTCGCAATATCACAGCCCACGCTGTGAAATAAAAACACGAGTAACTTGATCTTCCAGACTGCAGAGAAGCATCGCATACATCACTATCGTCTATAAGCCCCCAATTATACAAGCGGTTGAGTAAATCGCGCAATGATTTACCGGAGCTTTTCTTTTGAACGATCGCAAACGAGTTTGTTACTTTAATTTTCCAAAATAGAAAGCGAAGTAGTGCGGCCGAGGTTTAATTTATTCTGAAAACTATGACAATGACCTTTTCTGCTCATGTCCGCTTAAGCCATTTGGCAAGTTGTTCTTCTGAAGAGCAACCGTCTGAAAGCTCGTTATTCAGCACATCAAAACAGGTGCCGTTTATTTGATGGCGTATCCAGGAGATAAGGCAAGCCTGTCTGCCAACGGCCAAAATTGGGATTGAACTCCAATGAGGTACGCTCATCTGCAAAGCAATCAACCAGCGGGCGGCGTTGTAGAGTTCAAAAGTTTGAAAATCGGCTGGCAGTCTTTTTTCCAGCCTCAGAAATTCGTCATTCGCATATCCACGAGCGATCCAAACCGCCTCGATGACTGATGGCGGGGGCAAAAAAATTGGCCTCGGCGGTTCTGGTATTTCGACGGGGCGTGGGCGAAGGCCCCACAAACCGAAAGGCCAGGGAGGTGGTTGCAGCGGAGGAGCACCTCTCTGCAGCGGGACCAGTTCGAGATCACGCGCTGCGTTTGCGGCAACGAGTGTTCGATGGATCGAGATTGAAACTTTGGAAGAGGGCCACTCGTCGAGTAAAACAAGCCGGTGAGCAGTCAATTTTGCGTGTGAGAAGTGCCGTTGGCGATTCATCTGAGGTCGGTCGGCACAAGACTCAAAACAACCAAGAAGTTCGGCCCCTGACTTGCGCACATCAAAAAGCTTTTGAGCGACGGAACGACCTTCATTTCCAAATTCACATGCACGTGAGGGTTCAGCAATCAGGCGCTCAAGCGCCGCGGCAAAAGCCTCAGGATCATCCGGAGCAGTAAGGTAGCCGGTGCGACCGTCCAAAACCTGTTCAGGAATGCCCGCCGTCTGCGTGGAGATAACAGGTCGTCCACACGCCATTGCTTCGGTGATGACGGTGGGTAAAACATCACAGGCGCCCTTAGAATCTATCCGGCTCGAAAGAGCAAAAAGATCGCACCGGCGCATTCGCTCAAGCACTTCCTGCTGAGGTAACGGGCCAATGAGCTGGACCATGTCATCCAGCTGCATTTCACTGATGAGTCTCTGAAGACTGTCGTGTAATGGCCCGGCCCCGGCTATTTCGCAATTAAACGAGACGCCTCTTCGACGGAGAAGAGAGCAGGCCTCGATGAGCGTATCGAAACCCTTGAATTCGACAAGTCGTCCGACGCTGAAAATTTTTACTGGCACGCCAGGTGGATTCATCGGTGGCGAACCCGGGGTGAAAAGCGAGAGATCAATCCCGTTGTAAACGCGCCGGATTTTTGCCTCCGCAAAAGGAAACATCTTTATTAAAACATTGCGACTCCACTCACTGACCGCAATGACGAATTCTGCTTCAACGATCAACTCAGCCAAAAGATCGCGTGACGGAAAGTCAACCATAAAATCTTGGGCGTGCGCGGTGAAACTGAACGGAAGGCCGGTGAGTTTTTTGAGAAACAGAGCAGTGTGAGTAGCACGGTTGGCAAAATGCACGTGGACGTGGGAGACGCAGCGACTGGTTAATTCGCGGGCAAACCAAAGGGCATTTCGGGCGCGGGTCGCGCTCTTGATCTCTGCACCGTAGACCGCAGTCTGTCTCTGGATGATCTCCGCTGGCCACTGGCCACTGGTTTTGGCCTCGCTCTCTAGAGCGCGGAGGTGCTTGCTGTCCGGATTATAGAGTGTCGGAGCTTTTAGAAGAGAGACCGTGGAGTGGCGGAGAAGAGTCTCCGGGGGGTGGATGGAACAGATCACAATTTCACAGCCGAGATCTTCCAGCGCACGAATTTCTGTGACGCAGAATGTTTGCGACAAAACTGGAAAGCGTGAAAACAGGTAGGCAATTCGCACGTGGAGAGGCGATCAACCGAGGGGAAGAGATTTTTTGGGATATGACAAATTGCGGCTAGGTTGAACGATAATCTGGGTCACATCCGGGTCTAACTTTTTGCTTGTACCAGCATTTTCTGCTCGAGACGGGTGAGCAACACCACTTGGTTTGAAATAAAACATAATGGCAATACCGACGCAGATCATCACCGAACCGACCCACTTAAGCAGCCAGCCTGGATCATAAAGAACCTGGAGGGTGGTTTCATCTAGATTCTGCGGATTCCAACTTGCCTGAGAAAACTTAAGTGTTCGACCGCTGATTTGTCCCCATACGCCGGGTGGAAAAGAGGCGGGATGATTCATCCGAATTGTTGCGACTTGATTCACTCCACGCAATGCATCCTCGAAGCGGACAGTTGAGATGAAGTTTGCAGGGCGATCCGACCCGGGCAGCCTTGGAACATCAAATTGTTCAAGTGTGACTTTGAAATCGAGTGGAATGAGGCGATAGCCAAATCCAGCACGAATGACGTTATTCCCGGCACTTAAAATGACATTGGAACCCAGGCCAATCCAGACAGGTTCGCCCTCGGTACGGATCTCTCCAGGGCCGCTTGCAATCAGCCGGGCGCGTATACCTGGAACGGTTTGTTGGGAGAAATTGCTCAAAGAGTCTGCCTCCCGCCATTCGGCGCGGAGTCTTGCGTGGGGGGCAGCCTTTTCAATGACCACAACCCAGTCAGCCCAACCAGTGGCGAGAGGCTCACCAACCTTCAATTCACCCTGACTTGAGGTGACTCCATTGCGTGTCAGGCGATAAGCGATTTTTCCCGATGTGATGCCCTCTGTATTAAGCAAAAGCATGGGGCTTTGTTCTGCGAGGGCGGGTGAAGACGGTTTCGATGCACCCGAGAGTCGCAGCAAAACTGCGGGGTTGTTCGGATCCTTCGATCGAGTGGTGGGGCGGCCGTCGCGCATTTCAAAATCAGGCCAGTATTCGAGCATCTCCACCTTGGCCCATCGGGCGTCAAAAGCTTTTCCTAAAATCTCAGAAAGGCGGTAAGAAAGTCTGTTGCCATCTGGAAAATCCAAATGAAGCAGAATAGAGTCCCCCGATACCTCAAGAGTTGGAATAATGCCGCTTGGTTCTCCACCAATGGTTTTTGTAACAGGAGCACCGGGGGCTGCTGCGAGCGTCACATGCATTTCATTCCAAGGTGTCCCCTTATCTTCGACGGTTGGCGTTTCAGGAAAACCTTCGACTATTTTAACCATGGCCAAGCCTGCCAAATCACCCTTGTCTTTGCCTGGCGCGGCGAGCAGAGGCATCTCGATGGAACTGTTCATTCGCGCACTCCGAAAAGAAAGAAACACCCCTGGCGGCGCACTTGGATCGGGTGATGGGTCAACAGATTCACTCCTCAAGAGTTGTGGCGAGTAGCGATCCACGATAAGAGACAGTGGAGTTTCCTTAATACGGAAAGTCCTTGGACGCCTTTCTGAGGGACGTTTTGCCTCAGGATCAAACGGTATCAACTCGCTTTTCTGGAGTGTTTGGATGGATAGGATTGTCTGTTTGCTGATGAGATGGTCTGCGGCAATTCCCTTGTCCAGAGTAACGCCACCCTCAAAACCGGCTGTGGTGCCGATTTTTGCGCCGATAAGGAGAATAATTATTCCGTAGTGCGTAATAACAAACCCGCGATGTTTCGGCAACCACGGCCAGCGAGTTAGGGTAACAGCCATGAGGTTCACGATGAGCAACGCGAGCCATGCAATGAACCATGGTGCGCTGTAGATATATGCGTGAGCAATCTTCGAGCTAAATCCGCTCTCAATGAATGTGGCTACGGCACATGCAATTGAAATTACGGCGAGAAGAATGACCGCCAAATGCAACGAACCCAAAAGGTGAATGATCTGCCAGAGCCTCGAGCTTTTTCGCCGTTCTTCAACAAGCCTGCGATGTTCTGCCTGTGTCATCACTTGAGAGTTTGAGCGGCCATGGAAGCTCCTTCACAACAAAGAGGTGCGCTGTTGTTTTGCGTTGGCAAAAATTGTGTTTCTGGACTGGGGTCCGGCATGATTTTTAATCGCCAGGGCTGGTTTTCAGCCTGCATCTGCTCGTCACTAAAAAGGTTAAGCGCACGCCAAGAAACCGTCACACTTGATGCTAACATTATAACTGCCGCAACCACAGGATGCAAAATTCCCGCAGCCGCGAGTCCTATACCGATGCAATTGTAAATAACCGCATAACGCATGTTGTTGCGCATCGCACTCACCGTGTGTTTAGCAACTCGCACTGCCACCACCGAAGCTCCCAGCTGTCCGCCAAAGATTTCACCTGATGCGGTCTCTCGGCTTAATTCCGCCCCGCCCCCCATAGCGAGACTGGCATAGGCCGCGCGCATCGCTGGTGCGTCATTGAGTCCGTCGCCAACAAAAAGCACCTTTGCGCCATTTTGCGACATTTCCATCACTGCAGCGGCTTTTTCTTCGGGACGCAGCCCGGTGCGGATGCGATCTGGAGTGAGTTCAAGCTCGGAGGGTGGCTTCCAACCAGGGTCCCCTGTCATAATGTATGTCTGAAAACCAGAAGACTCAAACCACTTTACCGTTGAGGTGGTGTCGCTGCGGAGGGTCTCCCGCAGGGCTGCCGCTGCAACAACGCGATCATTGAGCGTTACGTAAAATGTTCGGACCTGACCTTCTCGCAAAAGCAGGAGGGAAGAGAGTCTGCCCGCTTCATCACGAACAGAACTTTCGCCCAAAAGAATTCCTTCGTTGCCAATTTTTAGAATGCCTTCGGGGAGTTTTACTGAAATACCTGCCCCGGGTAGTTCTTCGACAACCACTGGGTCTGAACTGCCTGGCGCATTGGTAGCGCCTTTGACGCTCCAACAAGCGAAGGCGCGTGCCACCGGATGGAGACTCCCGGCTTGAGCCATCCCCACCCAGCGGCGCACCTCTTCGCGAGTAAATCCCTCAGTTGTAACAAAATCCACGACTGCGGGAATCTCCGAACTCAGAGTTCCGGTCTTGTCGAAAACTGCGGCGTTTATTGAGGCCAGACGTTCCAGTGCATCTCCGGACTTGATGAGAACTCCCCTCTCAGCGAGGTAATTCAGAGCTTGCCAAACGGCAAGGGGGGTCGCCAGACCGAGGGCACATGGACAAGCCACCACAATTGCTGTGAGCGCATGAATCAAGGCTACATCCCAGCCAACGGCCGCAGTCCAACCAATAAAAATTAACAACGCCACACCCGCCACCGTCGGGAGAAACCACTCCACAATTTTATCGGCTTCGCGCTGGAGCTTCGATTTGCGTTCACCTGCCAATTCAAGCGAGCGAAGTAAGTGATCTAGGCATCTGTCGTAACCATACTGGGTAGCCTCAATGACAACCACTCCGTCTTCAAGAGTTGACCCAGCCAGTACGAGGTCACCCGCCCGTTTTACAACCGGAAAAGTTTCACCTGTAAAGGCAGTTTCCCGAACAAAAACTGGTCCTTCACACAAAATCCCATCCACAGGCACCCCCTCCCCGCTGCGAACACGCACCTTGTCTCCAGGAGCAATCTGAGAGACAGGCATGCGCAATTCTTCCCCGCAACAGGTAAGTTTCCAACAGGAATCAAATGCGGCACGCAGTTTGCATGCAGCTTCTAGTGCCGCCTCGCGGCGTCGCTCACTGAGAATGCGCCCAAGGGTGTGGATTGCCACCAAAACCGCCACCACTTCGTAATAAACGTTACCTCTGCCAGAGAGTGTCGCTTGAAGAGAAGCCGCAAACGAACCAGCAATGCCCAACAAAAAAAACTGATCCAGATTTATCTTCCTCTCGCAAACACCAAACCAAGCGTTGCGGAGAATAGGGAGCCCGATTACAAAGAAAACAAATAGCGCACTCCCAGCAAGGAGCGCATGAATGAACGCCCGTTCCTCGCCCTCGGGTGGGCTGACATTGATGGCGATGCCAAACGCCATAGACTGGCCGGCCACCAACGCGGCAATCCCCAGACGAATCCAGTCTTCAGCGCCGGACCGAATATGTCGCACTTTTCCGTTCGCGGGTCGTCCGATTGATCTATTGGAAGAACAGCAGGAAACCATATTTTAAGTTAAACCTTAGATGAAAGCTTTGGCAAACATCTTCAGCACCGAAGAAGATACGATTCACGAAGCGATTGCGCTACGCCAAAACACACCATTCGGAGTCTGGCACCGTTCCTCCCAATGCGGATATTAAGCGAAGATGACAACTTCATGCGCATCCTCACGGCTCCCCGCACGGAGGAGGTTCCCCAAGCCCCGCAACCAACATCTGTAACGCATAGACCGATTTCGAGGCGGTGATGTAGAGGGTTTTTCCGTTCTCCCCACCAAAGCAGACATTGGCCGTCCACGCTTCAGGGATAGAGATAACACCCAGAATTTCTCCGTCAGCACCGACGACTGTCACTCCGGCTTTGCCTGTCAGATATAAATTTCCTCGCTCATCTAGCGTCATGCCATCGGAGCCGATTTCGCAAACTATTTTCGCTCTTCCGAGGGTACCATTTTCCGCGATGTGATAGCGAATCGTCTTGTTTTGGCTGATATCGGAAACATAAAGAATATTTTCACTAGACGAACCCACAATACCGTTCGGCTGCACGAGATCTGAAATAACCAGGTGCGTGGAGCCGTCCGGATCAATCCTGTAAACTCC
>CALDSX010000095.1 GCA_937924445.1 uncultured Chthoniobacterales bacterium | reverse complement strand
CCCGTTGGCGGCCTGAAACAGGCGGATTCTGGCTCCCACCCAAGCTCCTTGGTTTCAATTTTCGGAAAGCTGACTTCAAAATCCCCGAACACTCGCCGAAAACCCACCAGATGAAAAATTTCCTCGAACTTTTACCAATCGACCGACGAATGTCGCCTGATTGGTAAGTCCGACAGGCTGCTAGTATCAAAGAGATGATAAAAAGTTTATCAGATCGTCAATCGTGGGGCTTTTAGCGTGGCGCACATAAAAGCCGGAAGTCGCGACGGCGATCTGGAGTGCCTGATCCAGAGAACCACCTAGAAAATGGCCCAGGCAAAATCCGGCGTTGAAATGGTCTCCTCCGCCGGTTGTGATTTTCGGGTTAGCAGTGTGCGGGCCGGCAACGACAGCGCTGGTGTGGGAGTCCGCTGCCGCTGCGAATTGGATTGGATGGATAACCACGGTGGAGAGACCCAATTTTTTTTGAATAGATGCAGCGTGAAGACGCACAAATTCAGGCTCTTCGGGCGGGGATTTAATCCCGAGCACTTCCCCGATTTGGCGACTTTCGCCCATGTTGAGGCCCAAGATTACATCGAAATATTTTTGAAAATCAGAAATTAATGTGAGTACTTCAGAAATGTCTGTGCGGCTACGTTTGGCGGGATCAGCAAGGTCAAAAAACAAACGCCTACGGCCCTTCAAGTGGGGGGGGATTTCTTCCAGAATATGGCGGAAGATGTCTGTCATTTCTGGGAGCATTGTCCAGTTGAGGAAGGCCACCAGGGAGGCGTTTTGAATGAGTTCAGCAAGCCGACTGGTCCCGATCTGCTCGGCAAGCCTCGCCCAGGAGACTTCTTTTAGGGTTTGGTGCTTGCCAAACATGAGCTTTCCGTCGTCAAACTCCACAGCGTCAGTAACACCAGGGTCGGCAATACTAAATATTTGCGCACGTGTTGCGAAATCGCGAAAGATCGGGTGGACGCTCGGATACCCTAAGTTTCCAATATAAGTGATCTGGAAACCCATGCTCATCAGAGCGTTACACATGATCGGGCCGTTGCCGCCGAGCTTGTTTATTTGCGTCACGAATTCAAAATTTGCACTCAAACCGGCTGCTCCGCGAATTTTCTCGGCCCATTCGGCCATGCTGGTGAAGCGCTCATATTCAGTCGAAGAGGAACGGAGTTTGACAACGTGGAGAATCACGTCCACAAACCCGTCAAACCCGGCTACCACCTTGACTTCGGATAGTTGGTGTCGGTGTTCCTTGAGCAGGAAGGCGGCGCTTGCGGGAAGATTGGCAAGTGAAGAATTCATTGAGTGAAAAGAGGGGTTATAAACAAAAAATGCGTTAAGGCGGAGAGAAGACAAACTTATATAAGAGCGGTTATAACGCGAGGAAAAAAAAAATTCACAAAAATTATTGAACCTTTTAGGCAGCTAAATAAAGTCACTCTTACGTCAACAGGCAATCGTTTTGAAAGTGATCTACTTGGTTATTTCCTAAGCATTGCGCCTTGTGCTCGAAAAAATTTCTCAATGGCAAATTTTTTTCCTCGTTGGACAAATACACTTCCTCTTAAAATCGTCATTTGCGGCGCGATTTTCGGCGGTTTGGTAACCTTGTTTTATTGGTATTATTTGACAGCAGACTACGCGCGTGTCGGTTATGCACCCGTGCAGCCTGTGGCTTTTGACCACAGTCTTCACGCGGGGCAACTAGGAATGGATTGCCGATATTGCCACAGTTTTGTAGAGATCTCTTCGCATTCAAACGTCCCCGCTACTCATACCTGTATGAAGTGCCATTCTCAGGTTCAGAAAGAGTCCCCTAAGCTTGAATTGGTGCGCCGAAGCTACGAGACCGGGGAGGCGATTCCCTGGGTGCGGATTCATCAGGCGCCTGATTATGTCTACTTCAATCACGCCGTGCACGTGAGTCGTGGGGTGAGTTGCGTAAGCTGCCACGGCAATATCCATGAAATGGAAGTGGTTTATCATGCTAAATCACAGACGATGGGTTGGTGCCTTGAATGTCATCGCGCTCCCGAGAAAAACATCCGGCCACTTGAACATGTGTATAATCTCGCTTGGAAACCCGATCCAAAGTCCGGACAGACCCAACTCGCTCTTGGCAAAGAATTGAAAGAACGTTGGGCAATCAATCCGCCGCAAACCTGCGCCGGTTGTCATCGCTGATCTGAAGGCCCCTTAACGAATGAAGAGAGTTCTTACACACCCCGAAAATAAATTGCCAAGCGCAGACGGCAAACACTATTGGCGCAGCTTGTCCGAGGTTGCCGACACGCCGGAATTTAGACAATGGTTAGAGAGAGAATTTCCATCCGGAGCCAGTGAAATCGAGGTGGACGGTGTAAGCCGCCGTCATTTCATTCGCCTGATGGGGGCCTCGCTTGCCCTCGCCGGTTTTGGTTTCTCGGGGTGTCGTCGGCCGGAATCATATCTAGTCCCTCACGCCAAATCGAGTGAATGGATTATTCCCGGCAAAGCTCTCCTTTATGCATCCGCTATTCCCCGCCCTGGTGGTGGGTTGCCGATCGTAGTGACCACGCATGATGGACGTCCTACAAAGATTGAGGGAAATCCTCTGCATCCAGCCAGTAATGGTGCAACAGATCACTTCGCCCAGGCGGCCGTGTTGGACCTCTACGATCCGGATCGTGCGCGTTTCTTCAAAAAAGATGGCAAGACCTCCAGCTTGCAGGAGTTTAAAACCAATCTTGCTGCCGCTATCAATCTATTGGATGAAAGGAAAGGGGAAGGGGTCGCCATTATGGCCGGAGAGGATTCTTCCCCAACTCGTACCCGACTGAGAAATGCCCTTGAGAGCAAGTACCCAGGGTTAGTCTGGTGCGAATATGAACCGCTTGATCCGGGATTTCGTGCCGCCGCAGACACAGCGGCCTTCGGTCCTTCTGTAAAGAGTGTTCCACGTTATGACCTGGCGAAGGTAATCCTTTCGATCGGGTGCGATTTCTTGGGCGTGGAGGTTGGTGACGGTGGAAATGTTTACGCTTCGAAACAATTCGCTGCGAACCGTGCCGTGACGTACGATCAAGCCAAAGCAGGAAAAATGAACCGACTCTATATTGTGGAGACCGGATTCTCAGTTACAGGCGGCATGGCTGACCACAGGCTAAGGCTCAAACCATCAGAGATTGAAGGGTTTACCGCAGCTATTGGCTTGGAAATTTCAAAATTGGCAGGTGACGAACAGCTCAGAGCTCTTGTTGAGCCATTGGCCTCTCGGGGGGAGCATGACAGATGGATCTCTGTTTGCGCTCATGATCTTTTTTCAAAAAAAGGGGAATCGTTAGTTATTGCTGGAGCTCGCCAGACCCTACAGACCCAAATTATCGCGCGGGCAATAAACGCCACTTTAGAAAACCTCGGCAAGACGCTTGTGGGCCTGCCCCAGCCCAAAACAAAATCTTGTGCTAAACTCATAGACCTCGCAGCGAAAATCGGGCGGGGGGAGATCAGTCTCCTGATCAATCTTGGGGTCGACCTTCATTACAATTCACCTGCCGATCTTGATTGGGCCTCGTTGCAAAAGAAAGTTACCTCAACGATCTACCTGGCTGCCTACGATGATGATACCGCAAAAGTCTCGCAATGGGTTGTTCCCAAAGCGCACTTCCTTGAAAGCTGGGGCGACTCTCTTTCGCCAGACGGTATGCACATGATTGTTCAACCGATGCTTATGCCTTTATTTGGCGGCTGGAGTGAACTGCAATTGCTTGACGCTCTTCTTGGAGGGGATGCGACAGAGGGGCCAGAACTCGTGCGAGAAACATTCGCTTTGAGGCTTAAAACCAAATCGCTGGATCACGCCTGGATGCTTGCTTTGAGGGACGGATTTGTCCACGATTCGGCCCCTGCCGAAGTTCCCTTGCAGTTGCTCCCGCTCGCTCCACTTTCTAAATCGCCCACCCCCATTGGCGAGATAGAGGTGGTTCTCGTGCCAGACTACAAAGTATACGACGGACGTTATGCTAACAACGGTTGGCTTCAGGAGTTGCCCGACCCTGCGACGAAATTGACTTGGGATAACGCTGCTATTCTCAGTCACACCACGGCCAAACTTTTGGGCGTCGGTGATGATGACCTCCTGAAAATCGAGACAACGGGGAAGGCGATTGAGATACCTGCACTAGTTTTGCCAGGTCATGCCGATGGAGCGATCTCCATTTCGCTTGGTTACGGTCGCAAGGACGAGAAAAGGCGAATTTTAAACGGAACGGGATTTGATGCCTACCGTCTTCTTTCCACAGATGCCCCGGTTATTCTTCGTGAGGCTAAAATCACCAAAGGATCCGGGGTTCATCGGCTGGCCGAAACTCAAGAGCACCATGTGATGGAAGGACGTGATCACGTCCGTTCCGCGGCAATAGGGCGGTTCATTAAGGAGCCTAAGTTTGCCAAGAGCATGGGCATTGACAGCCATATTCCCCCCAATATCTCTATCTACCATAACCCATTACTCACTGCCCCCCATCAGTGGGGAATGACTATAGACCTCAATCTTTGCACGGGCTGCCAAGCCTGCACGATTGCATGTCAGGCGGAAAATAACATACCGATCGTAGGTCGGGAGCAGGTCATCAACGGGCGTGAGATGCACTGGATCCGAATTGATCGTTATTTTGCCTCGAAAGATGAGCGCTCTCTTGACCCCGAAATGGTCATGCAACCGGTACCTTGTATGCATTGCGAGAACGCCCCCTGCGAAACTGTTTGTCCGGTTAACGCCACTATCCACAATGAAGAAGGGCTTAACGTAATGACCTACAACCGTTGTATCGGCACAAGGTATTGCGCGAATAATTGCCCTTACAAAGTGCGGCGCTTTAACTTTTTTGACTATAACAAGCGTCGCATCCAAGCCCGCAAATTCCTGGGTCTTGAGGTGGGGAATCTTTATCTCGGGCCTGTCGGCCAACAAAACGATGATGGGATGGTAAAGATGCAGAAAAATCCCAATGTTACCGTTCGTATGCGCGGTGTTATAGAAAAATGTTCTTTTTGTGTCCAACGCCTTGAGGAGGCAAAAATCTCACAGAAAATACGTAACAAAGGCACCGACCAGAAAAAGCTCCCTACTGACAGCGTGAAGAGTGCGTGCCAACAGGTTTGTCCGACGGGAGCTATTACTTTCGGCGATCTGGCCGATCCTGAGAGTGCCGTCGCCAAAAAGAAGACCGATCCGCGAAACTACGAGCTACTTTCCTACCTTAACACCCGGCCTCGGGTGACTTACCTTTCGCGGCTCAAAAACCCAAACCCCACTATGCCAGGTGCGGAATCGGTTGGAGGTTTCAACGTTGGTGGGCATCACCACGCTGACGATCAGGGCCATGGGCCGGATGAAAATGTTCATTATCAAGGCAAAGAACACCATCCTGCCACGCAGGAGCAAGCCGCTCAACCGTCTCATCATTGAGCATCCAAACTGAAACTTTTTGACCATGTCCGAAGCAACCGCCACAGACCTATCGCAAATCCCAGCCTCCGATCCACCGGGAGATGCTGCCCGAGCCGCGCAATTTCTCGAGCGTCCCGCGCTTGTTACGAACAAACGTTCCATGCACTGGATCACTGAGCGGGTTTCAGGAATTGTTGAAAGCCCAGCTCCACTTTGGTGGTGGCTAAGTGTGCTTCTGTCTGGCAGCATTGCAGGGTTTGGTTTTTTGTGCATCGCCTATCAAATTTCCACCGGCGTCGGCGTCTGGGGCTTAAACCACCCTGTAGGTTGGGCTTGGGACATTACCAACTTCGTTTTTTGGATCGGTATTGGCCATGCGGGAACGCTTATTTCGGCGATTCTATTTCTCACACGCCAAAAGTGGCGCACGTCTATCAACCGCGCTGCGGAAGCGATGACAATTTTCGCCGTCATATGCGCCGGCATTTTTCCCGGTATCCATGTCGGACGAATCTGGATGGCTTGGTTTTTGGCTCCCATCCCAAATCCGAACTGGATCTGGCCGAATTTTAAAAGTCCCCTTCTCTGGGACGTCTTCGCCGTCTCAACCTATTTCACCGTTTCACTACTCTTTTGGTATACCGGTCTGGTTCCTGATCTTGCCACTTTAAGAGACAGAGCAAAAAACAAAATTGCGAAATTCGCTTATGGTTTATTTGCCCTAGGCTGGCGCGGGGGCAACAGGCAATGGCGCCATTACGAGATGGTGTATCTCATCCTTGCCGGGATCTCCACTCCGCTTGTATTATCGGTGCATACGGTGGTCTCTTTCGACTTTGCAACCTCGGTTATCCCGGGCTGGCACACGACTATTTTCCCCCCTTATTTCGTTGCAGGTGCCATTTTTGGCGGTTTTGCGATGGTGCTTACTTTGATGATTCCCGCGCGGGCTATCTTTGGGCTCCATGACATGATCACCCAGAAGCACATAGATAATATGTGTAAAATCATCCTCCTAACCGGCACCATCGTCGGCTATGCCTATTTAATGGAGTTCTTCATCGCTTGGTATGGCGGAAATCCTTATGAACTATCCATTTTCATTAAAAGAGCCACTGGCGACTATGCTTGGTACTATTGGACAATGATTTCTTGCAACGTCCTGGCCCCTCAATTTTTTTGGAGTCGCAAACTAAGAGGTAACATCTTCGTCGTGTTCGCTGTCTGTATGGCCGTGAACGCCGGTATGTGGTTTGAGCGGTTTGTCATTATTGTCACATCAATTTCACAAGATTTTCTGCCCGGCGCATGGCAACTTTTTCACGCGACATGGGTGGATGTGATGACATTTGTAGGCACAATCGGACTGTTTCTTTTCCTGTTTTTGATTTTCATCCGCTTCCTTCCAATGATCGCCATGAGTGAAGTCAAAGGAGTGTTGCCAGAGGCCGATCCTCATCACGGGCACGATAGTCAGCAGGGTGTGCCTGGGGTTACGGCAAAATCGGAGGTCCACGCATGAGTGCCCAGTCAAAGAAAAAACTCTACGGCGTGATCGCCGAATATGACAACGCTGCCGCTCTCTACCACGCTGCCGAAAAAATCCGCGACGCGGGCTACACGCGCTGGGACGTGCACTCCCCCTTTCCTATTCACGGAATGGATGAAGCCATGGGACTCGGAAGATCGCCTATTGGCTACATCGTATTTTGCGGAGGAACGGCAGGTTTACTGACCGCCCTTGGACTCCAGTGGTTCACCGCAATTTTTGACTATCCGCTCATTGTTCATGGAAAACCGACAAATTTGATCGGCACAATCCCAGCATTTTTCCCGGTCATGTTTGAGTTGACGATCCTCTTTAGCGCGTTCACTGCGGTGTTTAGCCTGATGCTTTTCACCGCGCTTCCCCGATGGAACCATCCATTGCTAGGGCACCAACAGTTTAAAAAATTTTCCGATGACGGTTTTTTTGCTGTGATCGAAGCACGCGACCCAAAATTCTCCCTTGCAGAGGCAGAGGAAATCCTCGCTGCTGTCGGTGGGAAAAACATCTCAGAGGTTTACGACGAATGATTCGCTGGTTTTTACTCATTTGCGCCTTTTTCGCCATCATCACTGTTGGTCTGCTCGGGTTGCGTGGGCAAAAGTTTACCCGCCCGCCGCTCGAGATCTTCCCAGACATGGATCGTCAGGCAAAAGTCAAGTCACAGAAGCCAAGTGAATTTTTTGCCGATGGCAAAGGGGATCGTCTCGCCGTTCCCGGCACCATTCCAATGGGTTACACCATTCCGGTAAGAGCGCGGCAAACCGATCCTGAATCCATAAATGAATCGGCCCTTTGGTCGGCCGCTCCGTATAATTTTTCAACAGGTGTGGGATACTACGATACCGGGAAAATGGACTCCGTCTGGGGTGACGGAATCCCCGTGGCCTTAGACCTCCAGCTCCTTGAGAGGGGAAAGGAGCGTTACAGCATCTACTGCGCTGTCTGCCACGGGGCCGCAGGAGATGGCAAAGGTGTCGCGTCAAATTATCAAGGGCTCAAAGGAGTGATCGCAAATCTCCATCAGGA
Source organism: uncultured Chthoniobacterales bacterium (assembly GCA_937924445.1). Classification (GTDB taxonomy): domain Bacteria; phylum Verrucomicrobiota; class Verrucomicrobiia; order Chthoniobacterales; family CALDSX01; genus CALDSX01. The sequence goes on along the minus strand of CALDSX010000095.1, from coordinate 13,963 downwards.
TCGGCTTCGTCAAATGCCTGACGGTCAAATTTATAACACCATTTCGAAGGGTAAAGGCGTAATGTATGGGTACGGGGATGTCTTGCCCGTTAACGATCGATGGGCCATTGTGGCTTACCTTCGTCTCCTCCAAAAGAGCTATGGCATTCCTGCTTCCACACTTGCAGAGGAACAACGGGCTCTAATAAAGGATCCACCTGCAGGAGAACCTGCTGTAGCCAACTAAATTCAAACCTAATGAGCCAGGCCACTTCTCAAAACCAGTTCACCCAGGGCGTTAAATTCGAAGCCCGCTCCGGCGCGCTCGCCGTCATTGCCCTCGTGTTGATGAGTCTCTTCTCACTCGGTGCAGCCGCTTTACTTTTTAATTCTGATCCAAAGCGCACCGCCTTCTCCTGGTTGTTTGCTTTCAGTTTTTATTTCACACTTGGACTCGGGGCGCTTTTTTGGGTGCTTCTTCATCACGCAACAAACTCGGGTTGGTCAGTTGTCGTGCGGAGGCAAATGGAAAACATCGCATCCCTTTTGCCATTTCTCTTCTTTTTTTTCATCCCGCTGATTCTGCTCCGTGAAAAAGTTTTCAAATGGCTTACGATACCGCCCGGAGTAGATCCCATTGTGGACGTCAAACGCGCTTTTCTCAACGAACCTTTCTTTCTTATCCGCATTGGAATCTATCTCGTGCTTTTTGGAGGCCTGTCCTGGACATTACGTGCTTTTTCTATTCGCCAGGATAAAGACGGTGATCCACGTTGGACCATCCGTTCACAGGGGATTACCTATGCGCTCTTGCTTCCCTTTGCTCTCACATTAACCGCGGCTGCCATTGATTATCTCATGGCGCTTAATCCACACTGGTTTTCCACTATGTGGGGAGTCTATATTTTCGCAGGAGCCGCGCTTAATTCCATGGCTCTGCTCATTCTCATTATTACAGCTCTACGCTCCCAAGGTTATCTTGCCGAGCAAATTAACGTTGAGCACTATCACATCATGGGCAAGCTTCTCTTCGCATTTACTGTTTTTTGGGCTTATATCGCTTTCAGCCAATACTTTCTCATTTGGTATTCCAATATTCCAGAGGAAACGGTCTATTTTCTCCGACGCAATACTTCTACGTGGTGGTATTTAAGCCTATTTCTTGTCGTTGGACATTTTTTCGTCCCTTTCTTATTTCTGATAGCCCGTTGGGCGAAGCGACGTCCCACGATGCTCTGCATAGCGGCTATTTGGACACTTTTCATGCACCTGGTTGATCTTTACCTCGTTGTGCTGCCAAATTATTCTGGGCCGAGGTCGCCCGGTGTTGATTTTAAGCTGTCTGACATCGTTTGTCTGTTGGCTATCGGTGCCCCGATGTCAGCGCTGTTTATCGCACGCCTAAGCGGTTGCGCGCTTTACCCGTTACGTGACCCGCGACTTGCTGAGTCGTTGGCTTTGAAGAATTGACCTATGGAGTCTGCCACAATTACCTCGAAGAATTCCTCCAAAGGGATAATAAGCACCGTCCTCTTTGGGCTGGTTGGCTTTTTGATATTCGGTATTATGATTGTATGGCTCCAACGCATGGTGCCCCCCCCCGACCCTGTGGCTGAACGCGCAGGCGAACGTTGGCGATTGCTTGAGCAGACGCGTAGGGCGGAAAGTGCAGCTCTTAACGACATTTTGTGGGTGGACAAGGAGGCTGGCCTTGTAAGTGTGCCACCTTCGATGCTTAGAGACCAAGTGCTTGCAGAACTTAAAGCAAAACCGGTGGTCGCGTCCAATGTTCCTGTTGATCCCTTAGCGGCATTACCTTCCTTGGAAGCTACTAAAGAACCCGCCACAGTTCCTGAACCCGCACTCGATACCGTTTCCGATGCGGATCTGAATATGCCTTCTGACAGTCAACCGCCAGGGCCGGAGGTTTTGAAATGATTTGGGCATATCTTCTAATTTTTGGTTCGACAGCTTTGCTTGGGGCGAGTGCCGTTGTTGCGCTTTATTGGGCAGCCTCTAACGGGCAATTTCGCGATATGCGAGGAGGTGCGGAGGTTATTTTTGACCGCGATGAACCTGTTGGTGTCCCCACTGATTTGGTATTTCCTAACAAGAAAAAACTTGGCCGAAAGGCGAGCTTTATTCCGTTATCGAGACGCAACCCATCCGACACCACATTATGAGCGCAGGAATTCTTGAATCACTATCCCCTCAAACTTCCTCTGATCCGCGGGAATATACAGAGCGAGAGTTGATAGATGCTTCGACACGTCTACCTGTGTTGTTGCTTTTCAGCGCGGCTCTCTTTTGGCTTGTTGTTGGGAGCATTCTTGCGTTGGTAGCTTCCTGGAAAATGCACGAACCGTCTTTCCTTGCCGAATGGGACTTTCTCACCTTTGGTCGGGTTCGTCCCGCGCACCTGAATACCGTCATCTATGGTTGGGCTAGTCAGGCGGGTATTGGTGTTGCAATCTGGCTGCTTGCACGGCTCACCCGGGTGCGCCTCCAGGCACCAGGCCTTGTTTTTGCTTCCACTTTGCTTTGGAATGTCGGAGTTACAGCAGGCACCATTGGTATTCTAGCAGGTCATAGCCAAAGTGTTGAGTGGCTGGAATTCCCGAATTATGCCACGTTTATCCTTTTTATTGCCTATGCTCTGGTGGGTATTTGGGCTGTTGTCATGTTTCGTTTTCGTAAACCGGGTCATGTTTATGTGTCGGAATGGTATTTATTGGCGGCATTTTTCTGGTTTCCTTGGCTTTACGCTACCGCCAATATCGTTATTTTGCTTTCACCGGTTCAAGGTGTGGTGCAGGCGGCAGCTAACTGGTGGTTTGCGCATAACGTGCTCGGTCTTTGGTTTACCCCGATTGGGTTAGCCGCCGCATATTACTTCATCCCGAAAGTTATTGGTCGTCCGGTGCATAGTTATTACCTCTCTTCCTTGGGTTTTTGGTCTTTAGCACTTTTTTACAGTTGGAATGGGATGCATCATCTGATTGGAGGTCCTCTACCTGCATGGATAATCACTGCGAGTGTGGTTGCCAGTGTAATGATGGTTATTCCTGTCGTTACTGTTGCAATCAATCATCATCTGACGATGAAAGGGAATTTTCACATGTTGAAATACAGCCCGACACTGCGATTTGTGGTGTTTGGGGCGATGACATACACCCTGGTCAGCTTGCAGGGATCCTCCATGGCCATACGATCCCTGAATCATGTAACACATTTTACTCATTACACCATCGGCCATTCGCACCTTGGTCTCTATGGCTTTTTCACTATGATCATGTTTGGAGCCATCTATTATATCGTGCCGCGGCTCTCTGGCTGCGAATGGCGGTCCCCAACCCTTATCAAACTCCACTTCTGGCTGTCTGCTCTTGGAATTTTCCTTATGGTATGGGCGCTGAGCGTTGGCGGGGTTTTGCAGGGGCTTGCGTTAAACAGAGTCAACGAACAAGGTCAGGCTGTGGTCAGCTTTATTGAGACGGTTAAAGGGACAATGCCTTGGCTTCGTGCACGAAGCCTTTCCGGAATCATGCTCACAGCCGCTCATTTGATTTTTTGTTTTCACTTTGGTCTAATGCTTTTGCGGCATGGTCGCAGGGCAGGGGAACCTACCTATCTCAACGAGAAACTCTCTGAGGCTGTATGAATAAGCTGCCCTTACTTTTTTTCGGTATTTTTCTCACATTTCTCTCCGCCTGGCTTGGGCTTGTGGCCGCGCCGATCGTTCAGTTTGGACGTCTGGCACCGCACGTGGATGAGGAGTCCGGCTATTCCCTCCCGCCGGCACGAAGCGGTCTCGCCGAGGAGGGACGGCGCGTATATGCTTCCATGGGGTGTATTTATTGCCATAGCCAGCAAATTCGCCCGGAACATGCCGGAGCCGACATCGCCAGAGGTTGGGGCGCTCGTCGCACCGTCCCCCGGGATTACATCAACGACAAGCCACACCTTCTTGGCACGATGCGAACTGGTCCCGACCTTACCAATGCCGGCATTAGACTATCAAACGCTATGTGGCATCACAAGCACCTCTATAATCCTCAGTTAATGGATAAAAACTCTATAATGCCCCCCCATAAATTTCTCTATCAAGTTCGTCCAATCAAAGGACAACCCAGCCCAAAAGCGTTAGATTTTACCGCTAAAGAGGCTGGGATTCCTGAAGGGCATGAAATCGTTCCCACACGAAAGGCGGAGGCCCTTGTCGAATATCTGCTCTCTTTGAAAGCCAACTACTCCCTCCCGGAAGCTCCGGTCGAGGATTAAAAAAGGCCCCTTTTTTATAAACACCATCCATGAGTGAGAAGGACACCGAACAGCCGTTTTCGCATAAAGCTCCTGCGCTTAATGAGGGACATCCAAGCAATATAGATTACGCTGAAGAGAGAAGCATACTTGCTCTTCATTCTCCTGTGATGCGCGAGCAATCGGAGCCAAGAGATGGATCAGAGCCTCTATCCCTTTGGCTGGTCGGTTTTTGTTTTGTCGTTCTCTTCTGGGGCGGTATGTATCTTGGTCAATACAGTGCAGGTTTCGGATCCTCAGCCTTCGATGAACGTGTTGGGGCCCCGATGTATCTTGGCGGAACGGCTTCTGGTATGGCTCCTAGCGCTAATTCGGCACTTTCTAAAGCCGATGACCCAATCGCACGCGGCAAGCGTCTGTTTGTTGCAAACTGCGCATCTTGTCATCAATCCACCGGCCTTGGTCAGCCAGGGGTTTATCCCTCTCTTCACGGATCTAACGTCGTAAACGGTGGAGGAGGACATTTGGTGCGCCTCGTACTCTTTGGAGCCCAGGGACCATGGACAGCCAAGAGCGGGCAATACAATAACGCCATGACCGCCTGGGGTAGTGCACTAAACGACAAACAAATTTCTCAAATTTTGAGCTATATCCGTCAGGATTTTGAAAACTCAGCTCCCCCGATAACTCCGGAGCAGGTGGCTGCCATACGGGAAGCCGAAAAATCTCGCCGAACACCTTGGACATATGACGAATTGATGGCCACGCCAGATGAGCTTCCCGAACCCGCCGACCCGAATGGTAGCAGCCCCACTTCTCAGCCTGCCAGAGGAGAAAATCCCGCATCCTTGGAATCAACTATTGTTGTTCAGGCGGATAGCTGAGCAAACAGGGCGCTGACACTGGGAGCGGAGCTGATTCGCGAAGGGACAGCGCTCCTCCTTTCTACTCCTATAGCAACGCAAAAGTGCTAACAAAAGCGCTAAAAATATTTACTCAGAAGCAACATGGCCCAAATGCCAGAATACCTTACCGTCCGTTGGTCTCACGAGGAGCGCCGGAAACTCCCCTTCATTTAGCAAAACATTCTGAATGATCTTCTCTTTCCTTCTGTCATTTACAAGGAAACGCACCTCACGGGCTGCATTGATAAGGGGATAAGTAAACGTTATCCGCCAACAGCCGTTTTGAGTCACATGGTTTGCAACGACCCATCTTTCTTTTTCCTTCAGGGCCGAACTACCTGGAAATAACGATGCGGTGTGGCCATCATCACCCAGCCCTAGCATAAGAAGATCATGTTTCAGAACAGTTTCGCCTCGTTCGGAAGCAAGCTTTCGAAGTAAGTGTTCATATTTTTCTGCGGCAAGATCAGGTGGCAATTCTCCTTCAATCCGAAGTACCCGGGCACCTTTGGCTGTGGCACCGTCAAGAAGGCTGCATTTTGCCATTCGAAAGTTGCTCTCTACGTGATCCGGTGGAACACTCCGTTCATCTCCAAACGTGAAGACCACTTGTTCCCAAGGTAGATCTAATTTGCTGAGCTCCTCAAAGACAGGGATTGGCGTTTTTCCACCCGAAAGAGCAACTACGACAAAGGGTTTTGTGTCGACAGCGGCCACAATGCTCTCGGCTAGAGCCGATGCGGTTTGAGTTACAAAATCGGAATGTCGCAAGACAATCGTTGTTGGGGAGGAAGGAAGACCCGGCGGAGAAGAAGCGTCATTCATTCGTTGGTAATTTGGACATAGGCCCATGTCTGGTCAACTTTTTAAAACAGCAAGTTTTGCGATTATTGTCAGAGAAAGAATCGTGGCTGATATTTTGATCTCGCCACCCCAAAGAGAATGTTGTTTAATTTCCGTGATGCAAGGAGAGGACCGGTTAGCCACTAAAAAAAATCTTAACGCGTTCGTGACACCACCCGATTATCTGAGAGCAAATTTTCGGGTGCGGCGGTTGGGCGAGTGTCAAATTCCATCACCCCTGAAAAGCCGAACCTGGGTTGGTGAGGAGGCTCGGATTATCGCCACCAGCGAAATGGTGACCATCGAAGGTCTACTAGCGCAGGGGCAAAAGCTTCCCAGTTTCGAGGCTGCTGGCCCCCGGGACAAAATCTACTTCGATCCTGCACGCACACGAGCAGCAATAGTGACCTGCGGCGGTCTTTGTCCCGGATTAAACAATGTGATCCGCACGCTCGTTGTGACCCTTAAAGATAACTACGGCCTAAGGGATGTCATTGGGATTCGATACGGTTATTGGGGCCTTGCGAAACATCCCCTCGCCGAACCCATTCAGCTCACACATGACTTGGTTGATGACATACATCTCTCTGGTGGCTCAGTGCTTAGTTCAAGCCGTGGCACGCCGCCGGTGTCAGAAATAGCTGACACACTCGAACGTTTGGGAGTAGACATTCTCTTTACTGTAGGAGGGGACGGCACTCTACGCGGCGCCCGCGAAATTTCTGAGGAACTAACTCTTCGGCACAGACACACCTCGGTCATCGGAATCCCAAAAACTATAGACAACGACATCCATTGGGTGGATCGCAGTTTTGGCTTCACCACAGCGGTGGCGGAGGCACAGCGGGCCATTCAGGCAGCCCACGCAGAGGCAAGAGGCGCTTGGAATGGCATTGGTATCGTCAAGCTGATGGGACGACACTCCGGTTTTTTGGCAGCGCACGCCGCATTGAGTGGTCCAGACGTGAATTTTTGTCTCATTCCTGAAGTTCGTCTCGAACTTGAAGGGCCGCTCGGTCTCCTTGCGGTTCTAAAAACTCGTATCGAAAAAAGGCATCATGCGGTAATAATAGTGGCTGAGGGCACCGGCCAACATCTCCTGCCCAGCTCCAATTCAAGAGATCCTTCCGGTAACCTAAGGCTCTCTGACATAGGCCTGTTTCTTCAATCAGAAATTTCTCGACGATTTAACGAAATTGGTGTTCAGCATACCATCAAATACATCGACCCCTCCTACACAGTTCGAGGGTTGCCTTGTGCACCGATTGATGCGGAATTCTGCAGCTCAATGGCCCAGGCCGCGGTCCACGCAGGAATGGCCGGACGCACAGCGATGTTTATCGGACTGACAAAAGGGAAATTTGTTCACGTTCCAATGGGTATAAGCGATGGCACCCCACGTGTGCTTGATCCTTCGGGGCCAGTTTGGCAGCGCGTTCTAGATGCCACCCGCCAACCCGCGCTTTGGAGCTGAACACAGGGCTGGCCTTTATCCGATCTTGCGTATGGCGATGCAAACTTTTAAATTTAGATTCTTCGAAAGCGGGCCAAGTTGCATTTCAAATAAACTGAAACTGTCAAACTTTGCTTGCGATCGATTCAAAACAACTAATTCTTTGCTTATTCGGATTTGCATGCCAAATCGCAGTCTCAACGCACTTCTCATCTCGCTCGGCCTCCTTATCTCCCAGAGTCTGGTCTCCGCAATAGACGATCCTGAGAGCGAATTCCTTCGTGCCTACATGCATGCCCAGCGCGCGGAACAGCTTGAAAGTGAAGGGCGCCTTGGAGAAGCCCTCTCTCGCTACCGGGCGGCGGTTGAAATTTTGCAGAGAATCACGCGAGAAAATCCCGATTGGCAGGCTATCATCGTTGAATACAGAACCCGCCGGACACTACGAAGTATCGAGCGGCTACAGGGCCAAGTTCAGGAAGTTGTGATTTCCCCGGAGCTCCCTCCGGTGGATCAGCAATTAACACCAGCAGCCCAAACGGGCGCTGTTCAGTCCCCCGCAAACAGGCAAGAGGCTTTAGTTGTTAACCTCGAACGCCGACTTGCTGAAGTCCAACGCAGACTGGAAACCTCCGAAAAAAATCAGCTTACATTAAAAACCGAACTCGATGCTGTCCGCACGGAAAGAAACCATCTTAAAAAGCAACTCAAAGAGGCCGAAAAACGTTCTGCAGATCTTACTTCCGAACTCGAAGCCTCGCGAAAAAATGAAACAAACCTCAAGGATGAAATCGAGAACACCAAAAAGCGAGATAAACTCGACAACGAAAAGATTGCCACTTTAGAAAAACAACTCGCTGAGGTGGCTGCTGACCGCGATCGGATCACCAAAGCACTCCTGAGCTTACCAGGAGAGGAAAACGATCCACTTGCAAAACTCGCCAACCTTCAAAAACAGCTTGAAAATTCTCAAAAAAGAAATCGGGATTTTGAGGTCAAGCTTAACAACCTACTCAGACAAGATGGAACGCCTGACACCGCTGCGTTGGGTGTGGAGATTTCACGTCTTACGGAGGAAGTCGTTCGCCTTCAGGAAGAGGCTGAAAATTACAAAAAAACAATCCGATCGCTTGAGGAAAAGGTTGAAAGCACCAGTGCTGAGATGAATAAGATGCGAGTTGCTGGCGGCGATTCAGCCGATGCAGAACGACTGCGTAACGAAAACGCGCTACTCAAAGAGATCCTTCGTTCCCAGCTCAAGGCTCAGGCAAGAAGGGATCAGGCCAGAAAAATGATCGCTGAAGAACTTGCAAAAATTCAAACGGACTCCGATCGCCTAACCAGAGAATTGGAACTGTTAGCTCAACCTCTTATCGAGCTTGACGAGAATCGTCGCAACCAGCTTTCTGCCCTCCTTCGCGAACCGGTTCTTGGACCGGGTGAACGCGAGGCTGATCTCACTGCAAAAATTGCAGCTGGCGGCCCGCCAAACGCCTCAGGCGCTCCAACAGGCCCTGAGCCTTCCGAATCTGAAACCGACCCCGGTTCCCTCAACTCTGTTCCAGAAGCACATCAAGATCTTGCCCGCGAAGCACGTCAAAAGTTCGATGCCAAAGATTACGAGGCCTCAGAAAAACTCTACGACGCTCTTCTTGCCAAGGCCCCTAACAATACCCTCGCGCTAAGCAATCTCGGCGTTATATACTTTCACACTGGCAGACTTAAATCTGCCGAAATGGTATTAAAGAAATCTCTGCAAATTTCTCCTGATGATGCCTTTGCCCATCAAACACTCGGTATCGTTCACTTTCGTCAGGGACGTTACGATGAAGCCATGGCCGCGCTGACTCGGGCGATCGACCTTGATCCCAAAAATGCAACTGCCCACAACTACCTCGGCATCACTGTAAGTAAAAAGGGCTGGCCGGAGGCGGCTGAAAAAGAATTGCTCGAAGCCATTTCTCTCAATCCAAATTATGCAGAGGCCCACTTTAACCTCGCCATCATTTACGCCATGAATACTCCGCCCTCTGTTGAGTTGGCACGGCGGCACTACCAAAAAGCACTTTCTTTAGGTGCCGCCCCCGACAAAGGACTCGAGAAATTTCTTAGCCAATGAGTTCCGAAACGAACTCAGCAACAGATCCTTCGAGCCTTCGCCGCGAATATTCCACCCGCGGCTTGCGGCGCGCAGAACTCGATCCAAACCCCGTGGCTCAATTTCGAAAGTGGTTTAACGAGGCTGTCTCCGAAAAGCTCCTTGAGCCGAATGCGATGACACTTTCCACCGTCTGCGCGGAAGGACGACCTTCCTCACGCACCGTTTTACTTAAGGCTTTCGATGACCGCGGCTTCGTCTTCTACACCAACTACACCAGCCGCAAAGCGACCGACATTTCGTCAAATCCACACGTCGCTCTCCTTTTCACTTGGCTCCCACTCGAACGTCAGGTGGCAATTTGCGGACATGCAGAAAAAGTTAGCACGACCGAATCCCTCGCCTACTTTCTCAGTCGTCCGATAGGTAGCAGACTCGGTGCATGGGTCTCTAACCAAAGCAAAGTTATTCCCTCTCGACGGCTGCTCGAAATGAAGTTTGAGGAAATGCGCCGTAAATTTGCCGATGGACAAATTCCTCTACCCGACTTCTGGGGTGGTTATCGCGTTGTTCCTCAGAGTATCGAGTTCTGGCAGGGCAATGCCAGCCGACTCCATGATCGGTTCATTTATATTTTAAAACCAGACAGCAACTGGCATATTGAACGTCTCGCACCTTGAATGTATTCGAAACAAAAAGTTCCATCGTCTCTTGACATCTTCTAGCGGCGCATCGTCAATGAACTGTTCCCAAAGAAAAGCCTAAAAAACAAACCTTAACACAAGTATGTTTGAGCGAGCCAAGACTTTGTACGCTGAACTTGGAGTGGATGTAGAATCCGCTCTTGCCACCCTCGCAGCAACACCTATTTCGCTACATTGCTGGCAGGGAGACGATGTTGGAGGCTTCGAAAATCCAGGCGCAACCCTCGGCAGCGGTCTGGCTGTTACTGGGAACTACCCGGGGAAGGCTCGATCATTGGATGAGCTGCGCCAGGACATTGATAAAGTACTCTCACTCGTGCCTGGACGCCACAGATTAAATCTTCACGCGATTTATGGGGATTTTACAAGCGATCGTGTCGAACGTGATGAACTCTCTGTTGAGCACTTCCAATCCTGGATAGAGTGGTGTCGAGAGCGCTCACTGGGGATTGATTTTAATCCCACCTGTTTCAGTCATCCAAAGGCCGATGATGGCTTTACACTTAGTCATCCCGATTCGGGCATCCGCTCTTTTTGGATTCGGCATTGCCAACGTTGCAGAGAAATTGGTGCTGCCATCGGAGCGGCCCTTGGTTCTCCGACCATCACCAATATCTGGATCCCCGATGGGATGAAAGATCTTACTGCAGATCGCCTCGCATTCCGTCGTCGGCTCGAACACAGTCTCGACGAAATCTTCCACGTCCCGCTCGATCCAGCGCACTGCATTGACGCTATCGAATCTAAGTTGTTTGGGATAGGCTCAGAAACCTTCGTCGTCGGCAGTCATGAATTCTATCTCGCCTACGCCGTCAAAAATCAAAAGGCTCTCTGCCTCGATGCCGGGCATTTTCATCCAACAGAAAGTATGGCCGATAAAATCTCCTCCCTTGTTCTCTTTATCCCAAGACTTCTTCTTCATGTGTCGCGTGGCGTTCGTTGGGACAGTGATCATGTCGTTATTCTGGACGATCAGACCCTAGGCATTATGCGCGAGTTGGTCGCCTGCAAGGCTCTGAGCCGCGTCCATATCGGCTTGGATTTCTTCGATGCCTCCATTAACCGCATCGCAGCGTGGACTCTCGGCATGCGAGCTGCTCAGAAAGCCCTCCTCATTTCACTGCTAGAACCGCGCGACAAAATCAGCGCTGCCGAGGCCGCAGGAGATTATACCGCACGCCTTGCCCTCTTCGAACAGGCAAAATGCTTACCCTGGGGTGTCGTTTGGGCCGAGTTCTGCCTACGCCACAACGTTCCACAAGAGGGCGAATTGATCGAAACAATAAAAGATTACGAGCAATCTGTCCTCTCGAAACGCAGGGCTTAATCGGGTTGCTATCCGCTTCAATCTCTCCTCTCAAAAATACTCCTCCCATCAATCTTTAACCCGAAATCCCGAAGTTGGATGTGCATGAGACTGTAGAGCGCTCTCTGTGCTGGCACAACCCTCTCAGCGCAGAAAAGCGGCAACCGAGTCCTTTTAACGCGTCATCTCAAATCCAAGATTTATAATCATCGATTTTGCAGACTGTTTCAGTGGCCCGTTCTATGCCAACGGTGATAGAATTATGACATTTATGACATCCACCACGGAATGCGCCAACGCCCGTTTGATGTCTTTGAGCAGAGGCAACTTAAAGAGGTAGTTTGGCGTTTGTCTGCCGAGCGACTCGGGCCAAGTCATGTTTAGCCCTGTTTTTTCCCTGGGCAAAGCCGATCTTTCCACGATTGATGTTGAACCTCGGGCGAACGTTGGGAGGCCCAGCTTTTTGTCTCAAACGACAAAGGGACAGTCCCAAATGGCCCTAACTTAACATCTGCAAAAGTGGAGATGCTGGGCAAGGCGGTACGGTAAATGCTGGTTGTAGGCTCTATGAATAAGACCCCAATTTTCAAGGAATTCGGCCCCTTGTTGTTTGGACGCCAGCCGGGCAGGCTGCGCAGTGCGAGCCGGCAGGCAGAGAGCTTGGACGACCTCTATGGAGCGCTGGGCAGCTTGGTCGATGATCGGCTGCTGGAAGCCCCCGCGAAAGGTCGATGTAGCGGCTTTAAACGATCAGAAGTTGGAACGCATGGCAGTGGACCTGGTGCCCTTGTTTTGCTCCAGACGGAAATGGAAAAGGGGCTGAGATGCGGTAAAGAGTGAGCTCAACATGGAGCCCGAAATGGAAAGAACCCGACGTAATTTCACCCCGGAACAGAAAGTGAACATTCTGCGCGAGCATCTGATCGAGCATGTGCCGGTGAGCGATGTGTGCGACAAGCATCAGATCCATCCGACGCTCTTCAACGGGTGGCAGAAGACATTTTTCGAAAAGGGAAGCGCCGCCTTTGAAAGCGGGCGCTCCCCCTCCCGAGTTGTTGGGCACCAAGAGCGTAAGCTCCTGGCTCTGGAAAGCAAGCTGACGATGCGCACCGAGGCCCTCGCCAAGGGGTTCGTTCGCGTGGCCGGTCTCACCCACGTCAAAACCTCCCCCTACTACCCGCAGTCCAACGGCAAAATCGAGCGCTGGCACAAGTCTCTCAAGGCCGACTGCATTCGACCAGGCACCCCGCTCGACCTCGACCAGGCCCGCCGCCTCATCGCCAGCTTCGTCGAACGCTACAACAGCGTTCGCCTCCATTCCGCCATCGGATACATCACCCCGCGGGACAAACTTCTCGGCAAGGAAAAGGCCATCTTTGCTGCTCGTGACCGCAAACTCGCCATGGCCAGGCTAAACCGTAAAATCAAACGACAAAACCAACCCGCCCACTCCGTAACGCCTCAACTCGCTTTTTCCAATTGACGCTGAACCAAAACAGCATGCTGCTCCTCGCGAACTTGGATAAAATTTCTTTCTGAAAAAACAATATGCGTTAACGGAGTTCAAAGCTCTCGCCTTTTTTCAAGGGCATATCCTCTTCCATCCATGTATTTGCGTTGAAAGCCAATCCCCCCCCCAGCATGTCGGATAGCGGGGGTTTTTGGGATGATCTAGTATCAATACACCTCGGGTTTCCCCTTCTGGTCTTTCGACTTTTGCCATCCACTTAGCGGGTGGAGTCATTAGGGATTTATTAAATTTTCCTGGGAATTTTTCGGGAAAAGTAAATGGTCGCTGATCGGGCAGAGGCGGAGCAGTTTCCCAACGCCAACGCGCAACATCCGGAGAAGGGCGATATACGCTGCCGGAATAATCATAGCGATCAAATACGATATCTTGTTCGGCTGCAAAGGTATGTTGTGATGAAATAATATTGGCACGTTCATTCGGTGCGGAAATCTCGTATTTGCGTTTCTCTGTAGGCAAGACGTCATCTTTGATGCGGTAAGAGAGCCGTAGGGAGATGTTGGCCGAAAAATCATTTCGAGGATCAAAGGTGATTTCCTCTACCTTGACCCGACCCGGCCCCCAAATCGTTCCATTTTCATCCTCACCCCAGAAGTTAATCCCATTTATTTTATTAAAAATTAGTAACTGCTCAGGTAGCCGCCCGCCTTGGGGCGGCTACCTGTGAGTGAATGGTGGGGCGCACGCACCCGGCGCGTGGGCGAGACTCACGAGGTGTTGACCTCTGGCACGGAGGGGGTGCCGAAGAACACGCGCTGCAACGCATCCAAGTCATTGAGGTCGTTCTTGCGTGCCGTGGAGACGTAGCCGCGGATGCGGCAGAAGTTCACGAGTGCCTCGATGCTGCGAAAGGTGCCGGAGATCTTCTGGCGCAGCTTCATCATCCG
>CALDSX010000094.1 GCA_937924445.1 uncultured Chthoniobacterales bacterium | reverse complement strand
ACAAGTGTGGAATCACGCCAAGGCTCGGTTGGCAAAGCTATTCATCAACAACAAAGAAGCCATGAAACGCAACATGCTTAACATCATGCGATCCATTCAGAAAAACACCAAACTTGTCCGCTCGTTTTTCCAACTCAAAACAACTCAATATGCTGCCGCTTAGCGCAGTTACTTTCGCAACGATTTATAAGATTTGACCTGATAACAGAAAGGCGCGGTGCGCCCTCTCCTGATCAGGCTGTTAAAAACCAGATCTGCTGCTTAAAAAGCAGAATCATGAAATAGCGTTCTAATGCTGGGTTGTGCAGTCCAAGGACCCCGATCGTAGCCTTCTTTGAGGAGATTGTGTGAGAGCAGAAAGCTGAATTCATCATTTGGTTGAGGCCTCTAAAACCGGATTTCACATCTCACCACTTTCCAACAGCTTGGTTCTTAAGCTGTTGCCGGTTATGGCGGAGCGATGATTGCTGTCCAGCGAACCATCTGCCCGGAGTGTTAAATGCGCCTCGGGCAAAGCCCTTTTGCGCAAGCGCGGGATGCACCTGGAACGAGCCTTCGAACATATTCTGGATGGGGGAGGGTTGCGTCGAGAGACCTTACGCAGACTGGAAAATCTGACCAAACGCTATCGGTTTGAGGCGGCTTGTTCTAATTTGAGCCTGCTTCTGCGCAAAGTCTACCGCCTGGGAACGCCCAAACAATGGGCCAGCCGAGGATGGGCGGCTCTGCTTTTGTGTATATTTGGCGCCCAGTCCGACAGAATCTCGCTACCTCGCCTCAACCAACTCCGCGAGGAGTGGTTTTTCTATGTTTTCGCAACCACCTTTCGGAGGCTACTTTTTCCCAGTGGGCCTAAAAGCACCCGTTTTTCAACGGTCTGCTAGGTGCGGCGAGATCATTTTGCCGAATTGTTTGCAAAAAGATCACAGGAGCTTGCGACGCATGTTTGCTGACTTCTGAGTTTGTCTATTAAGGATTCAAAATTGTCGATGAGCAGAGGGCTTTTCGCAACTCGTTTTGGCAACTGTTCCAATGTATCTAGTGTATTGACGTGGAGTGAGTGTGGAATTTAGCTTGTTAACCGAGTGTCTGTCTTTTTGAAAACTCTAATCAAATCTCCATGCGCCCGATGCGATGATGCTTTTTCGGAACGGCCTTACTGGTGGGAAGGCGCCTGGCTCGCCGGCATTTTTTTTACTTGGATTTTGGTGCGAATTCCTTGGTTTGGTCATTTGTTATCGTGGGATGAAGCGCTTAATCTGTTGACTAGCCAGGCGGATTATTTGCGTGTGGAAAATCCTTTCAGCGAGTGGCGGTTAAGATATCCGCCGTTTCACGACGGGCTTCTTTTTCTGCTTAGTCCCGATGCAGAGGGGTTTGCGTTGCGGGCAGAGGCTCTTTCACTAGGGTTTAGCGCTCTCGCATTGATTTTTACGTGGCTTCTGAACAGGCTGGCCCTGGGGCGCGAGGAGGCGTTGTGGAGTGCCGCTGCTCTGGCACTCATGCCGGCAGCTGTTTTTTTTGACCGCTGGATTAAGCAGGATGTCCCTCTGGCGGCGATTGGCTCTTTCGCGTTGGTATGCGTTGCAGTGCGGCGCTACTGGGCGGCAGGGATTCTCATGGGGCTGGCGTTTACAGTTAAGCACATGGCGGGGTTTTATGTTGCAGCGATTGGCGTGATGCTGCTGCCGATTATTCGCAGGAAGGAATTCTGGCGTGCCGTGTTGGTGTTGGCTTTGGGCACGTTTTTGGTTGGCGGCTGGTGGTATTTGGGGCGTCTGGGTGATTTCGCATGGTTTATGAGCTTTGCTGTGGGAGGAATGAACTCGGAGGATTGGATCAAACCGATGTCGTATTATGCTCAACAGGCCCCTGTGGATTTGGGCTGGGTTGGGCTAGTTCTGGGTGTGTTAGGTTTTGGGGTTCTTTTGCGGCGTGCTCGAGATTTCTGGCACAATGGAGACCCTGTCGGCCTGGGACGGGTCGTGTGGCCACTGGCGCTCCTCGTGCCTTCGCTTACTGCTATTCACCTGTCGCATGGGAAAACGCCTTGGTATACCATCGTTCTCTACCCGGCGGCGGCAACACTCGTAGGTCTCGGCGCGTGCAATGTGGGCTTGTTGTTTACGAGGAGGAGTTTGAGAGGGGAGAAAGTCGGTCTTTTAGTTGGGGGTGCATTGTTGCTTTTGAATTATGGCGTGAGTTTATGGGGTGTCTCTTACGAGAAATTTTTTGGAGCAAAGGACGAACGCCTCATGCTCGCGAATCGTTCTTCGAAATTGGCAGGGGAGATGGTGGCACGCCAGCTTCGCGTGGGCGAGGATTACGCAGCCACCGGAATGCTCTATTGGAATCTCCAAGATTCCCAATGGTGCGGGGTGTTTGTGTTTTACGCGGGCAGAACACCCCTGGTTTTGTTGCCATTTGGCATTTCTGGTGCGGACTTGGTTCGCACATGCGAATCTGCTGGGGTGGAACTTGCTTTCGTCTCAGTTGCGAGGGGAAGTGATCGCGATTCTTTGTTGGAGGATATTTTTTTGGCATGTCCGGCCGCGCAGATTTTTGACACCGCAGCAGGTGTTGTGGTTCGGCTGAGAAAAGTTGCCTCTTCAACAGCCGATTTTTTGCCTGGTGGAGTCATCGAAAAAAAATGAGCTCACGCATCGAGGATGCCGACGCATTCTCTTCATGATTTGGAGGGGGTGGGGGGAGCGACCGGAGGATAAATCTGAGGTGAGAGAGGTCTGAGACGCTTCTCTGCTTTTGGCAAGGTTTGGCTGCCCCGCATGGATTCGAACCATGAATAACGGCTCCAAAGGCCGCTGTGTTACCGTTACACCACAGGGCAAATCTATGAAAAGTTACAGGCCAGATCTTAAACCGCAAGGATAAAATTGCGGAGCCTGCGAGGCTACTGCTTTGCAAATAGCCAAAAAGGTTGTTTTGACAGAATTTGTTGGTCTTCGATGTTTCTTCCATTTAAAACTGTCAACTATTTCGAACATCATTTTCACAACGTCTTCATGCTGGCACTCATCATTGCTCTCGCTTCGCTTGTCCTTTTTGTGGTGGCTTATCACACCTATGGGCGCTGGCTTGCTCGGAGGATTTTCAAACTTAGCTCGGTGGCTATTGTTCCGAGCGAAGCTTTGCGGGATGATGTGGATTATGTGCCCACCGCGCGGGAGGTTGTTTTTGGCCATCATTTCACTAGTATTGCAGGCACTGGTCCGATCGTTGGTCCGGCGCTGGCGATCATGTGGGGTTGGGTGCCTGCTCTTTTGTGGGTGCTCTTTGGTGCCATCTTTATCGGTGCGATGCATGACATGGCGACGCTTGTTGTGAGCCTTCGAAACCGTGGAATGACGATTGGAGAAATTGCGGGAAGGGTTCTCAATCCGCGAGTGCGGATGCTTTTCCTCGTGCTGCTGCTTTTTGCTCTTTGGGTGGTTCTGGCGATTTTCGGATGGGTAATTGCCAGTGTTTTTACCCAATTTCCTGAATCTATCTTGCCGGTGTTTCTGCAGATTCCAATTGCGGTTGGAATTGGTATGAAAATCCACCGCAGGGGGGGTAAACTTTTTGTGCCAAGCATTTTGGCGCTTGGTCTGATGTTCAGCACTGTTTGGCTCGGTGCGGGATGTCCGGGAGTGGCATGGGCTGGTGGTGCGCTCGGAGAGATGATTCGGGGCATAAACGACTCCCTGGCAGCTTGGCCTGTGTGGGTTTGGGTTGGAGTTTTACTTCTCTACTGTTATGCAGCCAGTGTGTTGCCCGTCTGGATGCTGCTGCAGCCGCGCGATTACATTAACAGCCTGCAACTTATTGTGTCACTAGGGCTGGTTTTTGTTGGGTTGTTTATCACGGCAGTGGCAGGTTTCCCCTTCGCGCCTGGTCATCCTTCTATGGCCCTGGAAATCTCCGCTCCCGCGTTAAATGCGGCGCCGCTCAATGCTCCGCCGATCTTTCCTTTTCTTTTTGTTACTGTCGCCTGTGGGGCTATTAGTGGTTTTCATTGTCTTGTCAGTTCAGGGACGAGCAGCAAACAGCTAAGGAAGGAAACCGACGCGCTGTTTGTTGGTTATGGTTCGATGCTTTTGGAGGGTTTTCTTGCGGTTCTTGTGATTTTAAGCGTGGCAGCTGGAATAGGTCTTGGTTGGCCAGAACGGTTTCCTGATATTCGAGGTGCTGAGCTGTGGGGGCGGTTATATGCAGATTGGAAGGAAATCACCGGAGGCAAAGCGATCGGAGCGTTTGTGGTCGGGGCATCGAATTTTCTCCAGACACTTGGCATCGAATCAACGATGGGGCGGGCATTAATGGGTGTATTGGTGGCCAGCTTTGCTGGAACAACACTTGACACCGCAACAAGGCTTCAGCGTTATGTCGTCCAGGAACTCGCGGGGGCTTTGCTGGGTCGCCGCGAAAATTTAGCGGATCGCTCAACCGATTCTTGCGGAGGATCAAACGAACAGAGACGGGTTAACTGGAATCCCGTCAGGTCGTTAACCAAGATACATGGAGCAACACTTTTCGCCGTCGGGAGCGCGTTTTTGCTAGCCATTTTTCCTGCGCCAGGAAAGCCGTGGTCGTGGGAGACGATCGGCACCGGGGGCCTCATTCTTTGGCCACTGTTTGGTGCGACCAATCAACTGCTTGGTGGTCTTGCGCTTTTAGTGGTATGTTTTTGGCTGTTACGCCGTGGGCTGCCCGTGTGGTTTGCGATGTTGCCGATGTTATTTATGTTGGCAATGCCGACTTGGGCTTTGGCTACAGATATTACGAGATGGATGGCGGGTGGAAGTTCGCTTCTTGTTTGTGTTGGCTTTTTGATGCTTGCCCTAACAGTATGGATGTGCGTCGAGGCGGTGCTGCTCTGGAGGCGCGCCCACGCTCTTCAGATCGAGCCTGAGGAGTCGCACGGAGGGAACGACTCCAGATAAAAACCGACAGCGGGAGGGATTAGATGTGGATGTTTTTCCAATCCACACCATGCATATTTCCACTTTTCATGAGTTGGATGTGCATGGCGAATGCGCCGGCGAGTGTTTGGGGTGTTTGACCATCTTTAACCGCATCGAAATAGCCGTGGAGTTCGTCGCGGAAAGAGGGGTGGGCGCAGCGATCCACAATGAGACGGGCACGCTCGTGCGGGGAACGTCCCCTCAGATCGGCAATGCCATTCTCCGTGATGATGATCTGTACAGAATGTTCGCTATGGTCCATGTGGCTAACCAATGGAACAATAGTGCTGATTTTGTCGCTTTTGGCAGTGGATGGGCAGGTGAAAATGGAGATAAACGCGTTTCGAGTGAAATCGCCCGAGCCGCCGATGCCGTTCATGACATTTTTGCCGAGAACATGGGTGCTGTTAACGTTTCCAAAAAGATCCACTTCAATCGCGGTGTTAATGGAAATGACGCCCATGCGTCGGACGAGTTCGGGGTGGTTAGTGATCTCCTGCGGTCTCAGCAACAGGCGCGGTCGGAAGAATTCAAGATCGCTGTAAATACCTGACAGAGTCTCTTTACCGACCGTCAGTGAAACGCCAGAGGCAAAAGTCACTTTGTCGGTCCGCATTAGTGCGATAACGGATTCCTGGATCACTTCAGAATACATTTCGAAGGGAGGGATCTCCTTGTTTTCTCCCATCGCGGCGAGAACTGCATTTGCGATATTCCCCACACCAGATTGGATTGGAAGAAAAGATTTTGGTATTCGACCAGCCTGGATTTCTTGGGCGAGGAAATCGGCCACATTTCGGCCAATTTGATTAGTAACATCGCTGGGAGCGTCAAAAGCGCCTGTTTCATCCGGGGCGTTGTTAATTACCACGCCACGTATTTTTTTGGGGTCCACCTTTATAAAAGGGGTGCCGATGCGGTCAGAGGGTTTGTATATTGGTATTTCCCGTCGGTGAGGAGGATCCAACGGTTCGTAAATGTCGTGCAGGCCGCGGAGGGTGGCGGGATGAAAGTGGTTTAACTCGATGAGGATATTTTCCGCAACGTTACAGAATGTGGGTGATGCACCAACAGAGGCTGTTGGGATGATTTCGCCGTTGGGGGTAACATCTGCAGCTTCGATGATCGCCCAATCGAACTTGCCGAGAAAACCATAGCGCACCTGTTGCGGTAACAAGGAGAGGTGCATGTCGAAGAATCGTGTTCTTCCCTCGTTAATAGCTTTGCGGAGATCCGGGTCGCTCTGGTAAGGTGTTCTGAAAGATATGGCATCGGCTTTAGCCAATTCCCCATCGAGCGATCGCCCGGTTGACGCGCCAGTGACAACGCCGATTTTAAAAGGCCGACCCGCCTCATGTTCATTTTGTGCGCGGGCGGCGATCGCTTTTGGGATGACTTTGGCAGCACCCGCTGGAGTGAAACCACTGAATCCTACGGTGTCATTGTGGCGAAGAAGGCTAGCAGCCTCTTCCGGTGTAAGTGTGGCAAATGAGCTCATGCGGTTATATGCGGTAAAACAATTATTTGCAGTTGACTTATAGGTATCTGTGCATCCGCCGAAACGGGTCAATCGGGGCAATTAACTCCTCCCGCTGTGCACTGTTTCCATTCCGATTGGGAAGCGGAAGTTTGAAAACCACCACCCTCGAGGCCGCTTTCGTAGACACATGAAATATGTTTATGAAAACGGGACGCTTCTTCGCTCGGGTTCGGCGTAATAAATAACAGAAAATTCTGCCTCTGCCAAAAGGAATCTAGAAAATTCGGAGTCTGATTCTGATCCTTCATCTAGCCGATGTTTTTTCAAATGGGCTCCCTCAAGCTAGCGATCAATTCATCTCTTTGGCGGGGCAGGTGAATGCCCGCAGCACGCAAAGCATCGGCGCCTTCTGAGTGCTCCTTCCCGAGGACGCCGAGTAGAGACGCCAGCCGTCGTTCAAAATACGCGGGTAATGCTGATAGTTGCGCCGGTCTTTTCGAAAGATGATCCAGGGCGCGACTGAGAAGGTCAAACAATTCGGGCACAGGATGTTCTGGCTCAGTGGATACCTCAATGAGGCGGGTGAAGTAACAGGCAATAGCAAAAAGCTGGTAATCTCCTCGAATCCCTTCGTTGGCTGAGGCTAGCCGATATTCTCGAAGCGTGTGCAGATCTGATGTGCGGCTGAGAGCAACAACAATTTCGTGCCGCTCAAAGAGGTCGGGCGATCCAGGTAAACTTCCGCCCGGCTGACGTACGTTACGAAGAGTAGTTTTCATCCGGCCACCTTCGCGGGTGAGCCATCCTATGAGGAGACTGGACTCTCGGAGGGGGCTCCTGCGAAGAAGGATCGCTTTGTGAACTCTCCTAAGGGTCACGTTTGTAGCAGAAGTCGCGCAGGTTGCTCAATACAATTCTTAATGTGCACAAGAAACGTCACGGCCTCACGCCCGTCCACTATGCGGTGATCGTAACTCAAAGCAAGATACATCATGGGACGAATAACCACCTCCCCGTGCAATGCCACCGGACGTTCTTTGATGCTGTGCATCCCTAAAATGCCGCTTTGAGGTGGGTTTAGGATTGGAGTGCTTAGCAAAGAGCCAAACACTCCACCGTTACTAATGGTGAAAACTCCTCCTTGGAGATCTTCTATCTTGATCTTTCCCTCGCGGGCCTTGATGGCATAGTCTGCCAGTTCCCTTTCGATGTCTGCAAAGGATTTTTTGTCGGCATCTCTTAGGACTGGCACGAGCAGGCCACGCTCGGTCGAGACAGCGACTCCGATGTCGTAGTAGTGGTTTTCGATAAGCTCTTCGCCTTCAATACGTCCGTTAAGCTGAGGCACCCGACGCAGCGCTTCCACGGTGGCCTTCACAAAAAAACTCATGAAACCAAGTTTGACTCCGTGACGAGTGGTAAAGTCCTCCTGTATTTCTTTGCGCAATGCCATGATCGCGCTCATGTCGCACTCATTAAAAGTGGTCAGAATGGCGGCGGTTTGTTGCGCATTCACCAATTGAGCTGCAATCTTACGGCGCAGTGACGTCATCGGACGGCGGGTTTCGCGGTGGGTGTTGGGCAACTGCGCAGGTGGTACGACCGGGGTGACTGCGAGAGGCGGAGGTTTTACCTCAGCCGAAGCGGCGCGAGTGCCTGTTGTCGGATGCACTGGTAAGGCGGCGGGTTGGATGCCGGGCCGGAAGAGGGCCGGGCTTTGAACTTTGGTCGTCGGCACATCGTCGGCTTTTTGGGCGGGGGCGCTTGCGGCGTTTGTAGGAAGATCAGTGAGCACTCCGACCACCTCTCCGATTTTTACCTCTTGCCCCTCCTTCACCCGAATTTCCAGGACTCCTCCGCGTTCAGCGCTGATTTCGGTCGAGATTTTGTCGGTCTCCAGCAAAAATAGAACCTCGCCTGCCGCAACGGTATCTCCATTTTTTCTGCGCCATTCCGAAATGATACCTGAGGTGACTGATTCCCCAACAGCGGGGATTTTTATTTCTAAGCTCATGTGTTTGTTCCCACTCATAGCTCGACCGGGACGAGATTCAAGCCCGGGCCACAGCAACCGCATTTACAACAGCTGCCCCCGCTTTCATAAGAACAGAAGCACATTCAGATACCGTTGCACACGTCGTTAGCACATCGTCCACGAGTATAATTTCTCTCCCGCGCACTGAATAGCCGGGTCGCATCGAAAAAGCAGAAGCTAAGTTTTTTGCGCGTTGCATCCGGTCAAGAGCCGTCTGCGTTGTCGTGTAACGTGTGCGGCGTAAAACTTCCGCAAACTCCAATCCCTCCGCCTCCCCTAAGCGTTGAGCCAACAGTGCCGCCTGGTTATAACCTCGCTCTCGAAGTCGCACATTATGAAGCGGAACAGGCACGAGCAACGCTTCCTCGATATTGGCGACTCTTTCATCCAACAAGGCTTCACGCAGCCACGGCAAGAAGACTTCCACAAGCGCGAGACGCCGTTCGTACTTAAAACCATGAATCAACTCTCGCACAGGTCCTCTGGCACGCCACTTGGCGACTGCCGCCCGGAAGGAAAGTTCTCGGCCCGCACAATTCGGACATTGAAAGGGCCTTGGTATGATGCCTTCGAATGGCAAGGAGCAGCGTTCGCAAAAGGGTCTGCTCAATGGCACACAACGCGAAAGGCAATCGTCACACAACAAACCAGCCTGTGACATGCCACACCCACAACAAGCACACGCGGGCGGGTAGATAAGGTCGAGGCCAGCAGAGAACCACTGCCGCAACTTGAAAGAAACGCGCGCCGAAAACGACCGGGCAAAAACAGAGGCAGCCAATCTTTTAACCATGCTCTTCAGATCCACGGGCGGTTTTTTTGATGTAAAAATAACAGACGACGAGCAGGAACAAAAGTGCCAATAAGGGCGCCAGGCCGGTGGCGAGGTGCTCGCCCACCCAGGGTAACATCACGTGCGTGCGTTTGGTTAAAATACTGAATGAACGCACGGCCAGAATAGCCCCTGCATGCAGTCCAATCGCCAGCCAGAGCGAACGGGTGGCAATTGTGGCAATACCAAAAATCCATCCAAGAACAAAAAGCGTTCCAAATCCGCTGAGCAGAAGAAGCGGCTCTGCAAATTGCCGAAAAACCATAGGTAACAGTGTGAATCCGCTAAGCCAGTGGACTGATTCCGCCGCGAGCACGCCCTCAGGCGGTTTAAGAAAGTGAACGACCGAATAGATGGCTGATACGGCAATGAGCGCGTTTCGACGACTGGTCGTTCGAAGCAAAATGCCCAGCAGAAAACCTCGAAAAAAAATCTCCTCAATCACCGACACTGCCGCGGCCGTGCCAAAGGCTGAAGGGATACGATGCCAAGGAAGCGGCTCTTTAAACTTGCTAAACCCTGTTGCCAGCAAAATGTAACCATACCCCCATACGGAAGTCAGCGCCGCCGCAAAGCCATAAGCCAAATCCTCTTTCCAGAGGGGGTTTGGTTGTAGGCCAAAATCCGATATCCGACGTAAGCTCAACCATCGTGACAGGGGCCAGAGAAAGCTTAGCGCAGCGATCAGAAATGATCTGTTGAAATACCTTTGGAAATCCATCTCCGCCAAAATTTTAGCCGCAGGAATTACATCACCTACTGCACGCCCAAGCCAGAAGAGAGGCGGGGAGATCAATGCCGCAAGGAGAATTGTGGCAATAAAATAGAGAAGAATTTTCGAGAGATCGCTTTGAAAGTCCCGCATGAAAAACAGCTTACATCATCACGCTCGAAAAATCCGGTTGCAACCGAATCCGAATTGTGATTTCAAGTTCCCAAGGTACATCGTTAAACCAACTTGTGGCTCTCGCCCAGCCGCAGACAAGGATCGTTAGCTCAATGGTAGAGCAGTTGACTCTTAATCAATTGGTTGTAGGTTCGAGTCCTACACGATCCACTTAATTTCACCCAGGGAAAAGGCAAAAGATTTTAAAGGTAGAAAACGGCCCGTGAATCGTTGCATTCATTTCTAAAGCGCTAGAGCCTCACAAACCCATAAAATTGTTGTTGGCCTTTTTCCTCTAAAACTGGAAAAAGATTGTCTGCGGATGATTTTTAAAGATGATGAACGGCGTCACTTCCTGGGCACACGAGAATTTTCCTGCCAGGATTTGCCGCGCATGAAACGCAGAGTGTCAACGAATGGTCTGCCTTCCATGAGAGCAATTCCTTTTCCCATGCGATTCTTCCAGATTTTCGATAACCTCTAGTTGCGGTTCTTGATTTCCCACGGTTCCTGATTGCTCACTAGTGTGATTCTGTGCATCGTAGTTTGGTGCGTTGGCGATCTTCTATTTTCTGTTGGATTACCCGTGTGCTTTGCACAAGCGCATCTTTACTGGCTGCCTGCCACCATTCCGGGGCGCGGCACGCCTCGACAGTGATTGCGTTTGGGGCTGCAAACAACCAATCAAATGCCCAACCACTCTGGCCGCTTGTGAACGACTTACACCCGGTGGCGTGGATTTGGATGGGTGATGCGATCAAACCGCGCAGCACTGCGCCAGATGCCTTGCGCATGGCATTCGACATGCAACGAACTCAGCGTGAATATGCTGCGTTGACTCGCAAAACCCGAATACTCGGAGTCTGGAACCTTGACGACTCCGCATTTCATGGTGCATCGCTCGATAGAGCGGCCGCAAGGGACCTTTACCTCGATTTTTTAATGGAACCAGCACTCAGCCCCAGACGCCGACGCCCCGGACTCTATGGGCATTACGACATTGGTGCGGCACCATACCACGTTCGAGTTTTGCTTTTGGATTGTCGTTACCGTGGTGTGACACCCGGTGTCGACACGGATCTTCTTGGGGACGAACAATGGCAATGGCTGGGAAATGCACTTGTGGAATCCTCTGCTACCTTTAACTTCATCGTCAGCCCGATGCCTTTCGTCGCTACCGAGATCGAAGGCGAAAAGTGGACTGATTATCCGAGAAGCCGTGAAAGGCTTATCAGGCTCATCGCCAACAGTGGTGCTTCCGGCGTCGTTGTCCTCAGCGGAGGACGGCTCGTAGGGGAGATGTCGCGTCTTAAAGATAAAATTTTAACTTATCCGCTCTACGAGCTGACAGCTGGCGGTTTTAGCTACGCAGATTTTCGATATGCCTACGACACCAATCGTTTTCGCATCGGGGAGGTGCATGTGGGGTTGAGCTTTGGGGTTGCGCAGGTTTTCTGGCAACAAGACCCTTTGCTTGACCTTCGGCTTATAAATATCCGAGGCGAGAAGACGCTCAGTGTCTCTCTGAGAGCCTCGGCCCACCGCGATCCGGGATATCGAAAGTGGATGCGCGGAACGCCTCCCGAGAGTTTTGACTAGTGCCACAACTCAGTCAGGGAGAGCAATTCGCAACCGGATGGCATAATGATCGCTGGCGGCCGGGGCGGTCTCTACCATCTCTGCCCGAGGCGTTCCGAGGCCCTTGGTAAAAAAGTGATCGAAGGTTGTGCTTTCATGAAACTGGTTCTGTCGCCATGTGAGGCGCTTTTCCAAAGGAACGCCCTCCCAGCAATTATGGAAGCCCCCCTTTTCAAGAATCTGAATCGTCGTGTCTCCAAAGCGACCATCTTTGTTAGTGTTAAAATCCCCGCCGATAACCACTCCGACGACCCGACCTTTGAAGACGAACTCCTGCATTTGTCGCACATGATCCAGCAATTGCCTCGCGCTCTCTTCCCGCGTGCGGAAGTTCAAGAGCGTCTCCTCCTCACTGGACGACCGGTTGCTTTTTAGGTGCACAGAATAGACCAGCAACAATCGCCCGCCGCCAACATCTAAAGCCGCCGCCGCGAAACCTCGGCGAGGGTGAATCTCGCGTGCTTTCCACGGCTCGGACCATGCCGCAATCACAGGCAATTTCGACCCCACTGCGAGCTGTTGCGGCCAATATTCACCGGTATCTTCTGCGGTAAAAGCTGAGATCACGGCAGGTCGTAGCCCGGCCAACCCCTCGGAGAGGAGAGCAAAGGACTCCCAGTCGCGTATCTCTTGTGCTAGAAAAATGTCAGGGTTCAACTGTCTGAGCTCATGGCGTGCCAATGCCACATGTGCCGAGACAGAAGCCGAATCCGGATCTCTTCTCCTTCCAGGAAACCATTCGAGGTTCCACGACACCACCGTTATTTCCGTTGGTCGCGCTGTTTGGACCGTAAATTCAGCGCTCTGAGTCGGCACGCAGACCAAGCCAAAAAGCTGGATAAAAAGCAGAACGAGAGACCATTGCAGAGGGCGGGGCGTAGAAAAAAAATTCTCTCTTGGAGCTCTCGGTGTGAGTTTTGTGCCAAGGCAAAATATCTCTCCCAGCAGAAAAGTGTTCAGACGCTGAGTATCAAGCATACTTTTGACAATTAAAATCCTCACCAGTGTTTCGCGCGTTGAATAAAAAACAACGCGATGACTGACACTGCGCAGAGTGTCATAATAAAAATAAACCAGAACGGCCACAGGGGGGAATCCGGCACAGGCAGAGCAACGTTCATTGAAAAGATGCTCACGATCAGATTCGGCACCATAATGCCGATGGTCACTAAGGTGAGTGTCTTCATAATGACGTTAAGATTATTCCTTACAATAGAGGCCCTGGCGTCCATCAGACCGCTGAGCACCTGCGAATAAACCTTGGCCTGTTCATGGCACTGGGCGTTTTCGATCACAATGTCCTCCAGATATTCAAAGTGATCTTCTGTGAAGCCGAGCTTCGCCGAATAGGCTTTGAGTTTGTCGATGACCCTGCCATTTGAACTAATGGCGTTGAGATAATATACGAGGCTTTTTTCAATGGTAAACATGTGGAGAAGATTTCGATTCTCCATTGATCGAGAAATTTTGTTCTCAAGGTCATCGGAAATCATGCTTATGATCCGGAGATGTTCTTCAAAATGCTGGGTCGAGATTGAAATGGCACGCAGCAAAACGCCGTGGAGCGAGTGAACCGTCGTTTTTCGGCCCTCAATAAGGGGCACATCGTCTGCCATCACACAGACGAGGCGGTTACTGAAGAGAAAAAGACCGATGGAGGTGACTTTGAAGAGGAAGTTGTCCTCGGACTGATACTTTTTAGGCCGTTTTATGATTAATGCTGCGTGAGTGTCTTCAAATTCCAGGCGGGCCAATTCGTTGGGGTCGAGAGCCGAGTTGAGTGTATGCTCATCAATACCCAACTCATGAACCATTCCTGCCCGTTCTGTTGAGTCTGGGGCGATAAAAACCCAAACAGGGGCCTCCTCAGAGAGTGTTTCAATCAGCTTTCCATCCGCAATCTGATAGAACCTCAACATCCTTAACGGTTTATCTTGAGCGTTACCAAAATGCGGACATCAGCGCCCTGCTAGCTCGATCTCGCGGACTACCCGATCTTCGAACGGACGTTGCGGTGTTAAATCAAGCTCGTTCAGCAAACGGTGATCTGCGTATGTCTCCGGATTGTCGGCAGTGAGAAGTTTCTCTCCGTAAAAAATGGAATTTGCTCCCGCAAAAAAACAGAGGGCTTGAGCCTCGCGCGAGAGATTGGTCCGCCCCGCCGAAAGCCGCACCTTTGCCCTCGGCACCGCAATTCGTGTGGAGGCGATCATTCGCACCAAATCGAACACATCCACCGGCTCTTGCTCCGCCAGAGGAGTGCCTGGCATTGGCATTAGCGTGTTGATCGGAATGCTCTCAGGCGGGGGATCAAAGGCTGCAAGCACCTCCAGCATTCGAAGACGGTCCTCTACCGATTCACCCATACCGAGAATCCCTCCGCAACAGACCGCCATTCCGGCTTGTTGCACTGATTTGATCGTGTTCAAGCGATCCTCGAAAGTGTGTGTCGAGACAATCTCAGGATAAAACTCTGGCGACGTGTCAATGTTATGATTGTAGGCAGTCACCCCTGCTTCCTTAAGTTTGCGCGCTTCTTCGTCACCAATCTGCCCCAACGTTACACAAACCTCCATACCAAGGGATCGAACGTTGCGGACAATTTCCAGGACATGTTCAAATTTTTGCTCGCCCTCTCTTACCCCCCTCCACGCGGCACCCATACAAAAGCGGGTCGACCCGTTCTCCTTTGCACGATGGGCCGCCTCTATCACAGCGCCTACTTCCAACAACGGATGACGCTCTATGCCACTGGAGTGATGCGCGCTCTGCGAGCAGTAAGAACAATCCTCACTGCAACCGCCGGTTTTGATGCTCAAAAGAGTGCAGAGTTGCACTTCGTTTTCTGGCCAGTGCGCTTTGTGTGTCTCACGGGCACGGGTGAGCAAATCAAAAAATGGCAAATGATAGATTTTGCGGAGTTCCTCGAGTTTCATGTGTTTAAGAAGGTCTTAGAGTATCGGAGAAAGGAAAGCTGCGTCAATAAGCCTATTTCCTGCCACGCACGATTTTTTTCTCTTGTTCGTCCGCATGGGGGTTGGGTGAATCCCGGCTTTTGCAAGAAGTTTCGAGGCGACTGCGAGTGGAAGGCCATAGACGTTATCAATCGGCCCGTTGATTGAACGAATCAAGCGCACACTCGCCGATTCTTGGGCCCCGTAGCCACCAGCCTTATCGAGAGGATTTATCTCTCTAATATAGGTTTCAATCATAGAACCAGTCAGTGGGAAAAATTCCACTTGTGTGGTTGTGCAGGCCGCTTCAAACCGGCCCAGCGGGCCACTCCCGGGGATCCAGAGCACGAGTGCTGTTGTCACAAAATGTGTGCGCCCGGAAAGCAACCCAAGCATTGCACGGGCTTCATCCAGGCTTGTCGGTTTGCCAAGGAGGCGTCCGGCAAGGTCCACAACAGTATCTGCGGCGAGGACCGGACGTTCTCCTTTCAACACTACAGCCGTTCGCGCTTTCTGGAAGGCGTTGAACAGAGCGGTCTCTGTGCCGCTTAAAATCAGCCCGTCATCTTTTTCAGAAACCCCGGTTGGAGACACTTCAAAAACATACCCCGCACTGCGCAAAATCTCTTTGCGCCGCGGAGAGGCAGAGGCAAGCAGGAAAGCCGACGTTGTGCTCATAGTAGGGATATTTTACCCTGTCGGAAATAAAAGGTCGAGCAATGCGCGAGAGGAAATCGAATGCTTGCTCCTGCAATCTATTCGGCAAGTGGGGGAGGGATACCGGCTCCAACAAACACTTTTGCATTCTCTCTTTAGCGCATTCCCCAAGAGAAAACATCGTCGCACCGCCTCAAGTCGTTTTAGATTCTGAATTTTAAAAGTGAGTTGCAGAAATAATTGCTCCTTGTTCCGGTTGTGTTTATACAAAAATATGCAACCCAATCCCTCCACCCTTATGAGATTACTCATCACAGCTGCCATTATTGCCTCGCTCTGCCCGTGCTTTGCCGAAAGCATTGAACGGGCCATCGCCAATAACGACGCCGCTGCCGTCCGGCAGCTGTTGCAGGAAAACAAGGCGCTTGCTCTTAAAGGCGATCACCCATCTCTAAGCCCGCTGCAAATAGCGATTATGCGGAAGCACCCTGAGATTGTTGCGCTTCTGCTCGAATACGGGGCCGACCCGAACCAGACCGACACGAGCGATCGCACACCGTTGCACCTCGCTGTCGAGCGTGGCAGCCCTGAGATCTGTCAGTTGCTCCTTAACCACAAAGCCAAAGCCGAAGCGCGTGACAGAACCGGTTGGACCCCCTTACATTGGGCGGCCGCAAAAAACCTTCCACAGGTCGTGAAAGTTTTGATAGACAACAACGTTGACCCTTGCGTTTTGAGTGTCCGTGGCGGCACCGCCCTCCACGAAGCCGCTGCCAGTGGTGGCAAGGAAGTCATCGAATTACTCCTTGCGGCTGGGGTTGATCCAGAAATTCGCGCGAACGACGGCAAAACAGCCCTGGAAATTGCTCGCGAGCGAAACAACTCCGCTGCTATCGCACTGCTTGAGAAGCATTGAAAGCCGCAGCTCATGTCAAGATTCGACATGTCTCCCAATGTCCATCAAGTGCGAATTGGAGACGGATAAACCTCACCAAAACTTGACAAAAATTGCCCCGGTAAAAACGGATCTCACTCGCTTTGAATGTTCGCTTTCGAATGCCCATCCTCTTCCCCACCGATGATGAAATTTTGTCGCATCTCAAAATGCCTGCTCATACTCTCATACTCCCTTACGCATTTCCTTGATACT
>CALDSX010000093.1 GCA_937924445.1 uncultured Chthoniobacterales bacterium | reverse complement strand
CCCGAAGTGGAACCAGACCCTCTCCGGTTCACCACGGCAGACCTCCCGGCTTACCCCGATGCCACTTCCCACCATGCCGTCCACGATCACCCCGCCACAGCGTTGCGCGGCGGCAGGCTGTTGACTCGCACCGCGCCCTCCGGCCTTCATCACCCTCGCAGGGACTCGGCTGCTTCTGTGGTTCTCTATCGCTTTCGAGGATCATGTGGTTCATTCATCATTACGGCCTGGCAGTTCAGTTCCTTGGTTGCTCCCCACCCCGCTTCACGGCATTGCAGTTACCAAGGCTTTCGAGGGCGAACAACCAATTCCCCCCCGGTGGGACTTCCACCCACGTCGGCACCGGCTTCACCGGCGCACGCACTGGCGTGATCCATTTCGCATCTCCAGAAGCGTTTCTCCTCAACCCTTCGTCACTTCATGGTGCCTCGGGTGTCAACCTGACTCGGTTCCGCAATTCAGGAGAGTTTGTCGCTCAATGTGTCGCGATCATTTTAATCTCGGTTTTCCTCTCCAAACCCTATTTTGCTTCCGAACGGCTGAGGCTTTCCATGGTTGTCGTTCTCGACTCGAGCGCGTCCATGTGGGCATACGCTGAAAGGGCCCAACGTGAGACTAAGCAGATCGCCGAATGTATCGCTGCAACCGCTAGACATTTGGTCGACGTTCGGTTTACTCTCATCGCAACAGAGCGCGAACCTAAAACCTTCGTTCGACAAGGCGATCTGACTGAGCTCACAGAAGTACTGGCACGCTGGCAACCATCCGAGCGAGGAACAACGTCGGAAAGCGCATTTCTTCTCGCCGAGTCCTTAGCCGACACGCCAGAACACATTCTTTCTGTAACCGACACCGCCCCTCGCTCGGATATTCTCCCAACGCCTGGTGGTTGGCTCGGAGTCGGTGAACCACTCGAGAATGTGGGTATTGCATCTGTTTATTGCATTAACAATCGCTGGGAAGCGGTTATAACAAATTATTCCGATCAACCTAGCGACAGAACCCTTAAACCCTCGTTCTCCTCTGAGTTCACCGATCCACTCACCCCCCCCCCACCCGATGTCAATGTTCCGACAATCTTGAGATTGGAACCTAACAGCTCCACCATCATTTCAGGCGAATTTCCACCCGGCACAGGCTGGGGGCGACTCACATTGTCGCCAGACCATTTTTCCATTGATGACACGGCCGATTTCATTCTTCCACTCCAGCGCCCGTTGCAGGCGGGAGTTTTTCCCCACTAAGACCTCATGAGACTTGGAGAAAGGATCTGCCAAGCCGCAAATATCGAAACGTCTTTTCTGAAAATCACAATCTGCAATTTGTCGAATATGACCCGCAAACTCCCACATTGCCGCAAAAACCGGCCGTTGTTTTTCTTATCTCACATGAACAAACATTCACTCTTCTCGGTAACGCAGCCCCAACGACGCATCGTCTAAACATTGATCTCAATTGGAGTGGCCTGCTCACTGCCCCGGGGGTTAGCGCTCTCGCGACTGGGGACATCGAACCTTTGCTTTTTCAACAGGACAAGCGGATCATCTTTCTCAGAAATCCCCGCTCCGCAACTCCCCAACTTGTGTTCAATTTCGATGTTCGATACTCCAACGCGGATTGCCTTCCGGCAACAGCACTTCTTGTTCAGCGTTTTGCTTCGGAACTCCGCACAAACATTCGAAATGTCGAATGTCTTAACACCGTCCACGGTCAATCGCTGCGCCCCCCGCCCCGCTCCAAAAGCTCCCGGACGGTAGGAGTTGACCAATTCGAAGGAGGATAAAATCGCGTCTGGGTTTGCTAAACTTTTCACGCTCTCCGTTTCGGCACCAGATAAATCGGGGGGTTTTCAGATCGCGCTTGATGGTGTTCCGGTCGTTCAAGGAGCAGCACATTTTAACGACCCTTCAGAGGCTGATTTGCGCAAAGCGTGCAAGGCGCTTAAAATGCCAAAGCCTGTTTTAAATAACATGACTGAATCTCTCAGTCATCAAGCAAATGCCCTCATCGAAATCGTACTCGACTCTGCTCTTCTCGGCGCTCCTGTTGCTTCTTGGAAACTCTGCAACAGATAACATCGCGTCGCAAGACCTATCGGATTGCCCGAAAACCCAGCACGACGAAGTGGGATCATTTGTAAGTGTGATTATTTGTTAATCGCACGCACCGTTTTTCCGTTTTTCTGTTGAGATTCTCCCGTAACGCCCTGATGGTCTGCAACAATCACCATAGCTTCCCAAAACAAGCTACGCCACATTTACGTTACAAAAATCATGGGTATTTTCCAAAAACCGCAGCTTAAATCCACAGGTCGCAAACGGGATATGCCTGAAGGTCTGTGGACAAAGTGTCCCTCCTGCGGAGAGGTCATTCACAAAATTGCTTTGGAACAGAACCAACAGGTTTGTCCAAAATGCGACCATCATTTTCCCATTGGAGCCAAAGAGCGCATCAGATCTCTTGTGGATGAAGGTTCCTTTAGTGAAACAGATTCGGATTTGATTTCCTGTGACCCCCTCGAGTTCACGGGAGTGGCAGCATACAAAGAGCGTCTTGCGTCATATCGTGCCAAGACCGGTTTGTTCGATGCGGCGGTAACGGGCACAGCAAAGATTGAAGGACGCCAGATCGCACTTGCCGTGATGGATTTCAGCTTTCTGGCCGCCACAATGGGCTCCGTGGTGGGAGAAAAAATCACCCGCATCATTGAGCTTAGCACCCGGGAAAGATTGCCAATTATTATTATTTCCGCCTCTGGAGGTGCCCGAATGTATGAGGGTATGCTCAGCCTCATGCAAATGGCAAAAACCTGTGCCGCTCTTGCTCGCCACGCTCAAGCTCGCCTGCCTTACATCTCGATTCTTACCAACCCAACCACCGCCGGTGTCATGGCCAGCTTCGCTTCACTCGGTGATCTCATCATTGCTGAACCTCGGGCAATGATTGGTTTTGCCGGACCTCGCGTGGTGAAAGAGACAACTCATCAAGATCTCCCTCCTGGCTTTCAAACGTCAGAATTTCTGGTCAAACACGGTCTCATCGACTTTATCGTGTCACGCCATAAAATCCGGGCAACCCTCGTTACCTGCCTTGATTACCTTTGCCACCGGTCCTGAGCACCATCGCAGCGAAAATGGATCGCACATTCAAAGCCGAGGGCTGCAAGCAAAACCTTGCTTGGCTAGATGAACTGCAATTCATCGGCATCAAGCTCGGGCTCGACCGTGTCCGCTTGTTAAGACGCACTCTCGGGAATCCTGGAGAAAATCTCCGTTTTATCCATGTGGCTGGCACAAATGGCAAAGGCTCAACCTGCGCCTTCGCCGAATCGGTTGCACGCTCCGGCGGGCTCTCCACAGGGCTCTACACATCACCTCATTTGCTCGATCCATCCGAGCGTATTAAGGTCAACAACATACCCGTGTCCTATGAAGAGATGGCCGAAGGACTTACCGAAATCCGCAAGGCAGCTCGGGGGTTTGATCCTCCACCAACCTATTTCGAAGTATTTACGCTCTTGGCCTTGATCATTTTCGATCGCACAAAACCCGACGTTATTTTTTGGGAAACAGGAATGGGCGGCC
The DNA here is from genome assembly GCA_937924445.1 of uncultured Chthoniobacterales bacterium. Taxonomy (GTDB): domain Bacteria; phylum Verrucomicrobiota; class Verrucomicrobiia; order Chthoniobacterales; family CALDSX01; genus CALDSX01. The sequence continues at coordinate 23,200 of CALDSX010000093.1, read as the reverse complement.
GACTTGATGCGACCAACATTGTCTCTCCGGCAGCTACCCTTATTACCCCGATAGGTTTGGACCACCAGAAATATCTTGGACCAACACTCGGTGCGATTGCATCTGAAAAGGCGGGAATTTTCAAGCCAGGTGTTCCGGCACTCACAGCTCCCCAAAAAGATGAAGCTGCCGCCGTTCTGCAGGCCGTCGCGGCTCGCTTAGATGTCTCTTTGGAGGAATGCCAGCCCACTGAACTGCCAGAAAATGTTGTTTTAGGCCTAGCCGGCTCACACCAGCGCACAAATGCCGCCCTTGCGCTTGGTGCTCTTCGGCTTACTGGGCTGCTGCCCCCCTTGGCCAAGGTGCGATCAGGCCTCGCCTCGGTCACATGGCCGGCAAGATTTCAGCGTTTGCTCAATTGGGTGGTTGATGGCGCCCATAACCCAGACGGAGCACTCGCACTCGCACGAGCATGGCAGGAGCGTTTCGGCAACCAAAAAACCACCTGCATTTTCAGTGCTTTGGATGATAAAGATGCCCGTGGAATGGTTTTGGGCCTTTCATCTGTTGTTGAGCAAATTGTTCTCTGCCCGATTTCAGTTCGAGGCAGGGCTCCAGACCTTGACGTTTTGAAAAAAACAGTCAAAGAGGTTTTGCCCGAGCTACCCGTTGCCATCGCACCAAATCTTCAAATCGCAATGGAAGTCTCCCGCCAACATAACAAACCCTACCCAGGCATTGTCACCGGCTCTTTATATCTCTGCGCGGAGGCACTTTTACTGCTGAATCAATCGGGAAAAAGTCTTTGATGTCGGCAGTTGCAAAGGCAATTCGCCGCTAAAAGAAACGTTATTGCCTATCAGCCTGTCGGACTTTTCCGAACCTGCGGCTTGAAAAAGTCCGAGGAAAAAGAGAAGCGGAAACATGGCAGCGCGATTCATCAGTAGAGAAGGCAGAGCAAGCCGACAGCGCACCGTTGGAAGACGGGCTGAGCGTCGAAGGCGAAGTGGCCCGGCGTCAGGAGCGCAAAGCCAAATTCCAGCCGGCACGAGCCGAGATGGAAGCGCGGGCGACAGCTCGTGCGGCAGCTCGTCCGGCAGTGGAGCGTGCGGATGATGAGGCAAAGATGGCGGCCTGGGAGGTAGCCAGAGAGGCGGGAAAGAAGCCACGAGGCAAAGAACCCAAGGAGCCGGAGAGCACACCAGCAGCCAGCGATCAGGTCAACTTCACAGACCCGGAAAGCCGCATCATGCCTGCAGGAGGCCAGTAGCGATTTGAGCAGGCTTACAACGCTCAGGCGGGCGTAGAGATTGAAAGCCGCATGGTGCTCACCCGGCGGGTCAGCCAAGCTCCCAACGACAAGCAGGAACTTGTGGCCAATGTGGAAGCTATTGATGAGGTGATCCAAAGTGTGGAAACCGTGCTTGTGGACAGTGGATTTGTGAGTGAAGCGGCCGTGACCCAAGTCGAAACGCCCCGTCAAGAGGGCGGAGATGCTCCCGTTGTGATTGCCGCCATCCAGCGAGAGAGCCATCACCGCGGCGTGACGGATTTGGAGAAAAAAGATGATCCTCCCGCGCCAGGGTCAGAGGCCACATTCCAAGAGAAGATGAAGCACCGGGCAGCGACTCAAGAGGGGTGCGCCAAATACAAACAAAGGCAGCAAACCATCGAGCCGGTTTTCGGAATCATCAAAGAGGCCATGGGATTTCGAAGGTTCAGCCTGCGCGGCCATAGCAAAGTGAGCTTGGAATGGACGCTGGTGTGCGTGTCATCCAATCAGCGCCGCCTTCATCGCCTCATCAGCACAAAATCATCGCCGAGCCACCCGTTGGCGGCCTGAAACAGGCGGATTCTGGCTCCCAGCCAGGCTCCTTTGTCCCAATTTTCGGAAAGCTGACTTCAAAATCCCCGAACACTCGCCGAAAACCCACCGGATGAAAAATTTCCTCGAACTTTTACCAATCGACCGACGAATGTCGCCTGATTGGTAAGTCCGACAGGCTGCTGGGTAAATATCAATCTGGCGAGATGGTTTTTATTCTGACGTCAGCTCTCAGTCGCAGTCAAAGCTCGGGAAGGCTTTAACTTCGGCGACGTGCCCATCAGGGTTAGGGATGAGCAGTTCGAATGGCTTAGCTTTTCCCGGTTCTAATGTCTTCAAGGCTGTTCCTTTGGCACTGCCATCCTCTGTGAGAGCGAGCGTCGCAAGGGTGATGATTTTGTTCTCTTTGTTGTAACCAACGATAACGGCTGTCGGGTTTTTACAGGGGTTTTGACCCCTAGCGGTGAAGATGCCTCTGATGCGTAGCGCGCTGCTTTCGGGTGTGGTTACGATGTCGGAAATTTCCGCAGAACTGTAGGTTTCCTTGAGCAGCAGACCAGTAGCATTCACTTTGCAGGAGGCGATTTTGCCTTGGATCTTGGAAACGTCACGAACGCGTTCAAAAGGCGATGTCTGGCCAGGGGGTATAAGGGATCGGGAGGCCATGACTTGATCCATTGAGAACTCACCAGCCTCCTTGTGCGTAAAGCGTTCGACACTGAGCTTTTTTCCGAATTCATCCAAATATTCAATATTTATCGTGACAAAACAAAGGGGGTTTTCATGAGTATTTTTCACCTCGCCCAGCACGCGTACAGAGCTGTGGTTGGTGAGCTGAAGGCTATGAGAGAGGATTTCTACAGGCACTTCTGTTTGGGCGTGAATGTGCAGCTTGGAGGTGTAAAGCAAGCAAAGACTCACTATCGGAAGGAGTATTTTCATAGTTTTGACGGTTTATATGTAATGAGGTTGGTCAAGCGAAAATTCTGGCGCTTTTGGGGTGAACTTTTCTGTGGATTAGCAGGTGTTGTTTCATCGATTCGTGACGTTCTGCACGAGATTTTTTGCTAACTATATTTCGAAGGCGAATACAATATTCACAATAAATCCCGCAGATGACACTACACTTTGTAGGCCGCCCTTGCTGGGAAATTGCGGGAACTGGTTGAGGTCCTAGAATGTTAAAATGGAGATGGCTTTTCCGCTTGCTGGGCCTAAAATATAAAGGGAAACAGTTTTTAGAGGGCTTGCCCCACCTTGCGCGGAAAATTGACTCGCCGATCTACTAAGATAAGATCTCTACTGCGAGATTGATTTGGGTTTATTGTTTGAAGTGAGAATTTCTTGCTGAATTAGCTATCAGGCTTGCATCAAACTGAGCTGAAAAGGGAAAGGCATAATGCCCTTTGGCATTATGCCTTCCTTCCTTTGGAGAGCTCTGGTGTTTGGAGAGAGAGTTATTGAGGCAGGGGAGGTTCAGACGTTCCTTCAATTACTCCGGCTTCCGGAATGGTGTTCATCTCATTCATGATACGCTCTTCCTGGGCGTTCAGTCGAATATTTTGACCGGCAGGGTCAATGAGGTTAGCCGTGACAAAGATGACAAGGTTTCTCTTGATGTGTTGGTCTACCTTGCTCCGAAAGAGGCGTCCAATGAGAGGAGTATCGCCAAGAAGAGGTATCTTGTCATCAACTTTCTGAACGTCCTCGCGCATCATACCACCAAGGACGACTGTCTGACCATCCCAAACGGTGACAGATGTATTCACTCGGCGAGTGCTGAAAATCGGCTGGTTTATAATGTTTTCGGTGAGCAATTGCCTTGTGCTAGACGCAGCGGCGACACCGAAGATTGGGCTTCCGTAATTGATAAAACCTTCAAATTCTGTAACTGTCGGAGTGAGCCCTAGCTCAATTGTGTAATTGTCAGAGGAGACTGTTGGTTCAACTTCAAGGGTTACACCAACGTTGCGGGTTTCAAAAGTAGTTGGTGTTGTCGGAGTGACAACGGCTGCGCTGAGTCCGCTGTTACCCCCTTGCGGAACCTGAGGTGGGTCGAATTCGGTTGGATAACGGAATTCGCGGATGATTTCTACGAGTGCTCGTTGACCGCTTTTGGTTGTGACACGTGGTGCCGTCATGAGGTCAATGCCTTTTTTCTGATCAAGCGCACGAATGACAACTTGAAATTGTGGGTCAGTTAGCACCCCGGCGATGGAGAATGTGCCGGGTGCCAAACCTGCGACCGTTCCATTGATAAGTGCGTCTATCGCGTTCAGACCGATTGCGTTTCCTGCACCAGTACCGGAACGAAGACCCGCAGAAGAGAGATTTTCCCCGATAGGTGTGTTTGTTATTGGATCAACAAAGGTGAAATCGCTGTTGTAATCCTCTACAGAACCACGGACAGGCCCGCGTGTTCCACCGCCTGCGAATGCGCGTCCACTGCTGTCTACGTTAAATCCGCCGAGTAACCAATCGAAGCTCAACTCCTTGAGGTCGTTCTGGGTGATTTCAACAAATTTGGACTCGATTGTGACCTGCATCGGTCGGTCCGAATTGATGCTTTCGACGATTTGATCGATAAGATCCAGATTTGCCTGAGTATTTTTTACAATGAGTCGGCTTGAGGATGGGAAGTATGTGGCGCTGGCTCCTTGGGGGAAGGTGACACCTTGAGATTCGAGTATTGCGCGGGCGGTAGGGGTGCCGCGGGCCGATACGGAGGTCCCTCCGCTTGTACCTCCTGTTGTGAGCAACGGGTTGACCGCACCACCGGCTCCGGAATCACCCATAGGGGTGGTGAGGAAATTGGCTGGAACACGATACTCTTTAGTGATGAGCGTGTCGACTTGTGCATTGATGGGCACAACAAGGATAGCGAAGGGGTCAACCCGGTATTTAAGCCCTGCGAGTTTTGTCACATAATCGAGGGCTGTTCGGAGGGGCACTTCAGAGAGATCAACAGTTATTGGGGTGCTGGCGAGTGATGCAGAGCCTGCGCCAGTGTCTGCACCGCCAGAGTCGGGGATGTTCCCCGCCGCCATGACATCCAAAACGATATTGACGCCTTTAGGTTGACCAGCCTGAGCGGGGTTGGGATCCCGTCTGGCGCTTTCTTGTTTCAAAAACTCGAGTGCCTCACGGATACTGGTATCGCTAAAGTTGATTCGTGGGATAATAATGGAATCAAGTTTACGATTGTTCAGCGCCACACGACTTTGTTCTTCTGTGCCTGTCATCTCGATCGTAGGCCGACGTTGATCAGTGAGGAAAGGTCGGGTTGGAGTTTCCCAGGCTTTTTGAACTTCTTGAAGTCTTTGAGCGCGGGTATTGTTGTAGGCATCAACGGCGTAGTTGTAAATTTGGGAATTGACAATTTCTTTTCCTCGTTGGGCGGCGGAATTGTATGGATCGATATTGAGAACCTGATCGTAGCGTTTAAGAGCGAGGTCATAGTTGCCGGAATCGAAGAATCCTTGAGCTTCCCGCAGCCATGTTTTTACCTGCTCAACGTTTGCCACGTGAACTGGAGTAATTGTGCGGTTGTAATATTCCGCATCACTGAGCCGTGCTTTCAGTTTTACCGCTGGGCGGTAACCTGGATTGAGATCTGGTGCCAAGACCTCTTCGCAAAGCTTTTCGGCGTCCTCAAAACGCCCTTCACTAATCCGTTGTTCGGCGAGTTTGACTGCAGATGCAGAGAATTTGTCGCGGGCAGCTTTCTTTGATTCAGAAGCGGCGAGCGCATCGGGTAACATTTGATAAGCTTGACGGTATGCCTCAAGAGCACCTTCTGCGTCTCCCTCCGAGAGTTTACGATCGCCTTCGGAAATGAGACGCTCTGCTTCGGTTATGGTAGCCATGCGCCGGGCCAGTTCGCGTTCGGCAATACCGACCGGATCACCTGTACGTCCGGGGCCGGCGACGCCCGAAAGCATGGTCGCCAATGAGAAGGTTAATGTGAGCAGGATTGTTCTTGTATTTTTCATGGGGTTGTTTGGTGTCGCAAAGGGGGAATAAAGAACTTCGGAGGTTTTCTATGAGGGGTTGATTAAAATATTCTCAATTGAGGGCAGGCGTGTGGTCTGCAAGGGGCGTTAAATTGAAAAGATATTATTGTTGATAACTTCATAATTGTGAAGAGAAATTTTTAATTTTAGAACTTTTTTTTAAACATAAAACTTTTAGGCAATGTTGATCTTTGGCATTGGCCTATGTGTCTCTTATCATTTTTGGGGTTGCGAGATTGTTTCTGATGCGTCGTAGGGTATAAGAATGCGTTGGTTATTTTTCAAATCTATTATTGTGGCCCCATCAACGTCAGTTTTAACGAGCCGATATTTACTCCCTCGCACAGTAAATTCGACATTTTTTTTGACACGAATTTCGCCCTTTTCTCCGCGAACTCTGAAAATCGCAAGCGATTCACCAACATCTGTTATGACGTCCTTGACCAAAGCTGTTTTTTCGTTGTTTTCAGTGTTTTCTATAACGAGTTCGGAGACATTTTTTTCAATTTGAGAGCCGCCGATATCACGCTTTTCGTATTTCTCCTCAAAACTTACAACCTTGAATTTGGTGCCTTTTAACATTTCACCAAGTTGGACATTTTGAGTGGTCGGTTTAGTGTCCAAAGCCCGGACTTGAAAGAGCTCGCCTAAGACTGTCTGGAACACAAGCCTCACAGGCTTTTTTTCCTCACCAGCAATGGTGAGAAGAATGTGGGGTGGTGGGATAGAGGAGGCATCTCTCGGGTTTGTTTTGTATTCCCATTCCTCGAGGTTTGTAAAACCGTCGTTATCGGTATCTTCGGCTAAAATATTTGGATTGAGAATTTCAAGCTCAAAATCTTGAAACCACTTGTTGGGAACTGGAGGATGAATAGGTTTCGAGCCTTCCTGCAGAGGATTGACAAGAACCTGTTCGCCGTCAGTTTCCTGAACGAGGTAGGGATCGGAAATAAAAAGGGAAGCTCCTTTTGGCTCGAACCATTCGCTCGGTTGAGCGAGGGACTGTAAGCCTTTTTCTAAAGTTTCAAAAGGAAGCTCTGGGAGTTTCTCGCCTTTGACAGTTGTGGCATTCAGTCCGGCGAAAGATTCCTCGAATGAGTGGCTTTGAAGGATGAGCCACACGCTGATGCCAGCCACAATCAGGGAGACAACTGATAATGACAATTTACCGTAATTCTCTTTTATCCAGGTCATCTCAGAGGGAGAAGTTATGAGAGGTCAAAGGCATAAATCCATTGAATCTGATTAGGGAAACAGAGTGTATTCCAGTTTGAGAATAACATCTAGCCTTTCTGTGCCGACGATAAATTCAAGACGTCCGAAGGAGTTCGTAGTATCGCCAGATGATTGGCCACTAAAAATTCGGTTAAATTCGGAAGGAGTGGTTGTTGTCGGAGAAGGCGACTTCAGACTCGTGCGCTTGGGAGGGTTAGGGTTTGTGTTTTTGATTGTAAGAGAGCGGATGGGAACAAAAAATGGCAGTTTTGCGATTTCGTTTAAGCTGCGCCTGATGCGGTCTTGCTCTGAGAGTATGGAAACATCAAAAGGAGATGACATGATAAGATTATTTTGGGCGCCACGCCCGGCGGTTTTTTCCTGCTGGGCATTCGGACCTCTTTGCGCTGATGATTGGGTGTCGCCATGTTTTTCCTCCGGCAAAGGCTCTCTTTTAACAAAACGAATTTCGGCAACGCGCTGGGCGAGGAAGATGTCGAGAATCTTTTCTATCACAGCGAGCTGTCGGTTGAGAGCTGTAGCCACTGCATCGCTGCTTGGAGGGCCGGAGCGATAGGCATCGAAGCCAAGGTAGAAATTTTCGGGCAAGACAACATTTGCGGCTTTTGCGCGAGCGGTGAAATCGTCCACCCGTTCACGGAGTTTTGCCTGAAAATTCGCGGGGGAGATTTCATTTTCAGCTGGGGTTAGTTCAACCAAACGGTCTTTGATAATTGCAATTTTTTGTTTGAATTCCTCTGTTTGCTCGGAGAGCCTGGAGACATTGGCCTCGTTGGGGTGAAGAGGAAGTCCTTTCAGGCGGGTAAGTTCAGCGACTTGAAGGTCGTAATTCTGAGAAATCTCAGAGTAACGGGCAGCAGCTCCTGCGATGAAATATCCAAAAATGCCACTACCTATGATGACCATGGTTATGATGCCGGCAAGAAAAGGGTTTTCATTAAACCACTTCATATTAAAATGAGTTGAGAATTTAAAGAGAAATAGGGTGAGCGAGTGTCAGCACCAACTCATAGTGGAAAGCCCAATCGCGATTGTTTTGACTGTCAAGCCTTGGGATGACAGACCTTTGATTGCTCAAGTCGAGCTTAAATTGCGGTGATTCGGACAGTTGCTTGACAAAAACATTCACGATTTGTTCCTTTGCTTCATTGTTAAAAAGGTAGAGCCCCTTAACTGCCACCGCGTCAATGGTCTGCGGGGTCGGTTTACCTCCGCGTGGCCCGGTGGGAGAGGTGCCTTCGAGTGTTTTGCGATCAGCGCCAAGCGGTTTCCCACCAGAAAGCGGCTCGAGAGAAGTGATCCAGATATAATTTTCCGGCAGGGCTGAGTTTAGCGCATTGAGCACGCGCAGCCATGCGTCGCGTTCTTCTATCGCGCGCATGTAGCGCTCGGCAACATCTTTAAGCTTATTTTGCTCCTCTTGAAGAGCTTTCAGTTTCGAGTCGAACCTCTGAAGTGAGGTAACCTGCTGGGTCACCGAGCTTAGAACTTCGGCTTTGCTGGTGGCCCCACGGTCGAAATAGAGGAAAAGCGCGCCGAGAATTCCGAAAAGGCCAAGTGCCGCTGCGATCAACCAGGGGCGCTGAGCCGCTAGAGACTGCGCACGCACGACTGTTTTGGGGAGGAGATTCAACTCAAGAGGGCAAGAGCCTTTGAGGCGAAGCGCCAAGCCGACCAGTTCTCCAAGGAGGTGAGCGTCTTTAACAACTTGATCCAAACTGACACCTTTCGAGACGGCGACGTTGCGGAGCGGATTGAAGTACTCGACTGGGGCCTGGAACTTCTCCTGGAAAAACTCTCGCATGTAAGGCAGCGATGAAGATCCGCCGCATAGAAAAATACGAACAGGCTGGGCTCCACCCTGTTGGCTGCGGTAGAAGGTAATCGAGCGGGCGATTTCCGCATGAATACGGGTCATTGTGTTGCGGATGATCTTGGAGCATTTTGCCACGTCAGGATCAGGTGGGTCCGCATAGGCTCCGCCAAGCCCCACATAACCCGTCTTGCATTTGCGTTCCTCAGCCTCGGTAAAACTTTCATGGAATTCTTTGGCAATGGCCTGAGTAATTGTCGAGCCACCGATAGGGATGCTGCGGCTAAAAACTTTGCTGCCCTCGGCAAAAATCAGATTAGTTGTCCGCGACCCGAGATCCACCAGCATCGTGCAGCCGTTCAGGTCGCTATAATTATAGCGCAGGGAGTTGTAGAGCGCTGCGGGCGCAATATCAACCACACTTGTTTTTAGACTGGAAGATTGAATTGCTTCGTTGAGTTCATCGAGTCCATCCGCTTTGATAGCGACAAGGACAACTTCGGTTTGGGCGGCAGTGGAGATATCGCTGAGAATCTGATAATCCCAGACAACTTCGTTGAGAGGAAATGGAACATTCTGCTGGGCTTCAAAGTTGATGATCTGCTCAACTTTATCCGGTGTAACTGGGGGCAGTTTGACAAACCTGGAGAATACAGATTGCCCTGGAAGAGCGTAGGCGACTGGTGCTCCTTTTGCTTTGAGGGCGTGGACAACCTCATTGAGAGCGAGTTTCGTCTGAGCGATTCTCGTTATTTCGGCGGCGGGATCTCCGAGTATTCGAGTAAATCTGTAACCATCCAAAACGAGCCCCCCGGAACTGGACGGGACGAAGCGAGCTAATCCAACCGTCTGAGTGCCTACATTCAGGGCGTAGATAGGACCTTGGGATGCCATGTTTGGTTTAAATTAAAAAGGAACAGAGAGATGGTTTAGAAATTCTTAAGGAAAGTCAGCGTCCAGAACCTGATTTCATTGGTTCGTGACGATCCCATGCAACAGGGGCGAAAGGTGTTCGGTCTTTTGTCAGAAGAATACCTGGAATTTTTTCCACTTGGTTCCACCAGCCTTCTGTGTTTTTGAGAGGCCCTTCGGTTCTGACGGCAAGTGGGGTGGACGCACTTTTATGTTTTATCTCGACAGCAACATTCAAGGCACTGGGTGGAGGAATTTTACCTTTGGTGAGTCTTTCAAGGAATCGGCCTGGCAGATAGGCAACAGAGTAGCGGGATTGGCCGGGGGTGGAGGTTTTGACGTCCACGTGCGTGATTTCAAGCGAGAACGCTTTACCTGCATGTGGATTCTTTGTCCCACCGTCAAGGTGTTCGGGGAGTAGGGCCACATAATAGTTGATGTTAAGCTCATCCAAAAACAGGGGTGATGACGCGGTCGCACCTTGCAGTTTTACATCGAATTCCACCTCGATCTGAAGCCACGCTGCGGCGTCACGTGCCCTTCTGAAATTACCCGCACCAGAATAGTCTGGCACCGGGACAAGTTGCACGTCTATTTTGTTGATTCTCACCTCTGGGACTGGCTCCGCCTCCTGGGCAACGCAAAATTGAAGCCCTCCTAGAATGGTGGAGATGCTAAGTGCTAAAAGCTTGTTTTTTTTCATATGAAGGGGGATAACGAAAAAAGGCTGACTTTGATTCGCAACACGCTGATTCCGATGGAATTTTCCAAGGTCTTGCTTGGTTAAGATTAGATTATGGGTGCAGGGGCTATGATGCTCAAGAAAGTTTTTCAAATTTTCTTGACTTTTATCCTTGTAAAAGAGATCAAACACGGCTGCGGAAATATTCGATAGTCTGTCTGATACCATCCTCGAAATCAACCTTTGGCTCCCACCCGAGCAGAGAACGGGCTTTTGAAATATCGGGCTGGCGCACTTTTGGGTCATCGACGGGGAGTGGTTTTTGGATGATGGGCGAACGGGCTCCGGTGAGGCGAATGATTTCTTCAGCAAACTGACGGATCGTCATTTCGCGAGGATTCCCGATATTCACTGGCTCATGGGTAGCGCTCATCATGAGGCGATAAATGCCGTCGATGAGATCTTTAACAAAACAAAAACTTCGTGTCTGCGATCCATCCCCAAAAAGGGTGATGGGCTCTCCGTTGAGAGCTTGCCCTATAAAAGCAGGCACAACCCGTCCATCGTGCAGACGCATCCGCGGACCATAGGTATTGAAGATTCGGACAATTTTGGTGTCGACGCCGTGAGAGCGATGGTAGGCCATAGTCAGCGCTTCGGCATAGCGCTTTGCCTCATCATAAACTCCTCGTGGGCCGATAGGGTTGACGTTTCCCCAGTATTCTTCTTTCTGCGGATGCACTAAAGGATCACCATAAACTTCTGAGGTGGAAGCCAAGAGGAAGCGAGCTTTCTTGGCTTTAGCTAGCCCGAGCGCGTTATGAGTGCCGAGAGCACCAACTTTGAGAGTGGGGATTGGGTGTTCCAAATAATCAATAGGGCTTGCCGGCGAGGCAAAGTGAAAAACGAAATCGACTTCTCCACTTAAAAAAATGTAGTTTGTTACATCGTGTCGAATGAACCGGTAATCCGAATGACCGGCCAGATGTTCAATATTTGCCACGCTGCCGGTGAGAAGGTTATCAATCGCAATCACACGATGCCCTTCAGCAAGTAATCGGTCGGTGAGGTGGGAGCCGAGAAATCCGGCACCGCCGGTGACGACTGAGACAGGTTTTCGGTGAGAAGCCATTTATGAAAAGAATTTTTTTTTTTAGAAGCGATTGTTTGGTGAGGATAGTTAGGCGAACTTTGTGAAGAATCCAGTAAAAGGAGAATATTTGTGACCGCAAGTTGGAACACCTTGGCTGAGGTCCGACCGCCTGCAACGAGCGTTCCCCAACCGTGGCCTTTTGTAAAGAGCTCAGTCCCTATCGCGGTCGCCTGTCTCGACTCCGACATCAAGGGGGGGGTGAATTTGTTCCCCAAGATTGGGTTTCGAAAGTACCTTTGAGATGCACCACACAAGTCCTCCGGTTGTCAGACCAACGGAGAAAAGCATGATAATCCAGCCACCAGTTGTAAGTTCCATAGCAGTTAAAAATTCAGATTCGTTAATCTCCAGATGCTCAAGGCTCAATCGTGTCCAATGGACTCTCACGATTCCACCGCCGAACCGCCTGCGCAATCAGCAGCAAAAACAATCCACAACAAATAGCGATGAAAATCATAGCAATTCTTCCGCCATTGGAAGATAAGGATTCCGTAAAATCTTTCATGAAGCTGTCGGCGAGCCATGATAAGAAAATCGCAAGTAAAAAGATCGGCGAGACAAAGCGAATCACAAATGGAAACCAGCCGGGGATGCGTAACTGAGCGCCGCAGGATAGCTCTTCCATACCGCGCCGAGTGCCGAGTGCCCAACCAAAAAGAAGCGTCTGAATCATGGCAAGAATGTAGATGCAGAATGTGCCAACCCAAAAATCCATTGCTCCAAGTGCGGCAGCGTCTCTGGAAAAATATACCACGATACCGTTTCCAACGAGGGTGATAAACCCCAGAATGGACACTGAGGCGCGCCGACCGAGTCCGAGCCCTTCCTCCAAAAAAGCGATCGCCGGCTGCAGCATACTTAGTGAACTTGTCACAGCGGCTAAAAAGAGCAGAAAGAAAAAGAGAAATCCAAAAATTCGCCCTGCGGGCATTTGTTCGAAGACAAGAGGCAGAGTTTTAAATCCGAGAGCGAAAACCCCGCCCACCGCGCCAGCTCCGAGGAAAATGTACGCGGCCGGGATTGTGATCATTCCCCCCAGGCTGACTTCACAAAATTCATTCCCCGCCACAGCTGTTGTCGAACTCAAGGCAATGTCATCATTGCGTTTAAGATAGCTCGAGTAGGTAATAATAACGCCGAAACCGACAGATAAGGAAAAGAAAATCTGTCCGGCTGCCTGAATCCACATTTTTGGATTGAGCAGCGCTTCCAAGAGAGTTTTGTCTCCAACGCGCGGGTTCCACATAAAGCCAAGCCCGGCTAGCACGTTTCGATCAGGATGCGCAGAATCGGGGGTGCCGAGCGTGAGCACACGTCCAAGAATGACGAGAGCGATAATTACCAGCAATGGCATCGCGTAAAGACAGAACATCTCAATACCTTTATTTAGGCCACGGTAGATAAGGAAAAAGTTGATAATAATGCAGACGATCAGAAAGGTCATCACTGTTTCGCCCTCGCCATGAAAAATTGCTCCATCCTCCGACATTCCGGTAAAGGCATTGAAGAAAGCGGCGTATTTTTCTGGTTCCCGGCCAAGATTCATTGCGCCGGTGAGATATTTCCATGCGTAACCGAGGCACCACGATTCGATAAAGACATAATACATGTAGATCATCACCGGCACGATCAGTCCGAAAAGGCCTAGATAAGGCGCCAGCCGGTTACGCCAAACCACTCTAAAAATCCCCGGACAGGAGTTGAACCCACGCACGCCTCCGTAGCGTCCCATCGCCCATTCGGCCCAGGCAAGCGGAAGCCCAAGCAAGAGAAGGGAGATAAAATAGGGTATCATAAACGCGCCCCCTTCGTATTGCGCGGCAAGTCCTGGAAATCGCAGAAAATTTCCCAGGCCAACCGCGCTACCTGTCACCGCGAGAATAACCCCAGCGCGTGTGCCCCAGGATTCTTTGGGACGAGTTGTTTGCGACGGATTCCCCGCAGAGGTTCTTTTTGATGTCTCCTGATCGGCGGAGGGTTCACTTCCTCCTCTATCTATCGTATCCATGGGAGAGGTGTAAACCCATTTACGGAGCGAGAATCAAGCGTAAAATTATTATTAATCTTCAAAAGACAACCATCGTTTCCTGGCTTGATTCGCAAATTGAAAATGGCCGCTAGCTCTAAAACAACACCGCTATCTCACAACACACATCGCCGCTCGTTGTTTTTTCGTGTCTTGGTCCGGCGCGACGCTCGATTTGCGCTCTGTTTTCTTTTACTTTTGCTGGCGGGAGCAGTCATTGGGCCGGAATTGTTCCCGGAGAGTTATCGGCAGCCTGGCTCTGCGCAGTTTCAGCCACCCTGTCCTAAGCATCTGCTGGGGACGGATTTAAATGGACGGGATCTTCTCTACCGATTGCTCACTGGGGCGAGAATTTCTCTGTTTGTGGGGCTCTTCGGAGCGACAATCAGCCTAACTATTGGTGTGGCTTGGGGCATGGTGGCCGGATATTTCGGCGGGAAAGTGGACCGCTTAATGATGCGCGTGGTTGACATTTTTTACTCTGTCCCCCGCCTTATTTTTATTCTTATTTTGGTAAACGTATTGGACCAAAGATTTCAGAATTGGTTGCATGAGCGTTTAGCAGGCACTATTTTTGGAGGATTGACGAGCTATTCAAAAATCCTCCTCATGGTCTCGGCGCTTGGCTGCATTGAATGGCTTACGATGTCGCGCATTATCCGTGGCCAGGTGCTTGTTCTCAGGGAGGCACAGTTTATCGCTGCCGCGCGGGCTCTGGGCCGATCTCATAGTGCAATATTAATTCGTCATCTTCTTCCCAACCTGGGAGGTGTGATTCTGGTTTATCTTATGCTGACGATCCCGACGGTTATTGTGGACGAATCATTTATTAGCTTCCTTGGGCTCGGCCTGGATGCCACCCAGGCGAGTTGGGGCGTTTTATTGAGTGAGGGTGCTCAAGCTATTAACCCGATACGCGTTTATTGGTGGTTATTGCTCGCCCCTGCAACGGCACTGGTGATGACCCTATTGGCACTGAATCAACTTGGCGAAATCATAAAGGAAGAGATTGATGGTCGCCGACGGTCAGCACCGCTTTAGTCCTTGGATGCAATCGCACACCGCAACAGATCATGCTCTCACATCGCTCGTTGTGACAAATGGCAAATTGAATGAAACATACGCCCCCCTTCGACAGCACGATTTTTGGTTTCGACACGGGTTTACTCTTCGGGTGCCGGGCGTTGATGTGACAACGGACCGGGAAAATGTAATTAGGCATCTCTCTGCCTGGCACCGGGCCATCTTAGCGGACTCAGGCGTTGCGAGGTCAGCGGATCTCCTTGTTGTCGAGCAGGTGCACGGTGCCCAAATCAACACTGTGCGGGGGGGCTTCGTGAGGCCGGATGCCGCCGATGGGCTTTGCACAAATGAGCCTGGGGTTTTGATAGGTATTTACGTGGCCGATTGTGGACCTCTGTGGGTATTGGACCCCGTGCACAAGGCCGTGGGCTTGGCTCATTCCGGACGCAAGGGAACAAATCTTAATATTGCTGGTGCGCTGATCCGCCAGATGTGTGAGTCCTTTGACTCCAAACCCTCTGAAATGGAAGCCTTTCTTGGGCCATGTATCCGTCCGCCGCATTATGAGACCGATTTCGCAACGCACATTCTCGAACAGTGTGTTGCAGAGGGAATCGGTTTGGTGAACGATTGCGGAATCAATACGGCCTCAAATCTCGACCGGTATTATTCTTATCGTGCGGAGAATGGCCGAACGGGAAGGATGCTCGCGTGGGCACAGATCCGGTTGTCGCCCATAAGCGCCCCTTGACGCCTTACTTTAGTAAAACGAAGGCAGTCAGGAGCGGCGGTAGGCGTATGTGACGCGTTGCCACCAAGGATCCAACTCAGCAAAAGGAGTTGTCCAGATCTGACGATGGAGGTGAAGAACGCTCTCCGGGTCAGCGAGAAGGGTTTTTATCTCCTCAATCGTGAGGCTGTTTGGGCCGTTTTGAGCCAGCCGTGTGGCGAGAGCTTCGCAGTCTAGACGGTTTGGCTTGTGGTCGTAACCCTCCTGAAGAGACACGTGGATGGCATTAAGGTAGGGATCCACAATAGCCCGACTGAGCCCCTCAAATGGTGCCAAGTCCACGACGTGTTCATCTTTGCGCTCTTCGGCGAGGAGAAGGCGACGCTCTATCTCGCTCATTTCCCATGGTTGTTGAATGTCTTCGGAATTCAGCAACAACTTCATTTTTGCGAAAGCCTCACCAGCGGAAGCCCTGCTAGAGAAAACGGAGAGTGGTATAGCAAAAATGAGCCCCGCAAATATTGGTATCATCCAGAAAAACATTCGTTGGTCGATGTGTATTGCCAAGGTGGCCCAGCCAACACCAATAATCGTCTGCGAGAGATGAGCACGCGTCGCTTGGCCCCAGGAAGTGCCTTTTGCCCCGCGAACTTGCGGTCCCCAGTTGACACTTTTTCCGAGAAACATCCACAGAAGGAATTTTGTATGAAAGAGCATCAGAGAGGGGGCGATGAGCGTTGATCCGATAGTTTCGATGAGCATTCCGGTGCAGATCGCACGGAGTCCACCCATTGATTTTCGGAATCCCGAGCAAAGCAGGGCTTGCAGGACTGCGAAAAATTTTGGTGCGAACAGAATTGCCATCGTTCCCAGAAAAAGAAAAATACCGTGGGTTGTTGGGGTCAGCCAAGGGAACCAACGGCCAAAAACTCCGTCCGCAGGGATCACACTCAGGCCGGTAAGGTTGTGACGGTGGACTACTAACATACCAGCAAGCAAGAAAGCGAGCCAGAAGGGAGACGCGAGGTAGCCAAGGATTCCCATAGCGAGGTGAATTTTGCTGGCTGGGTGAAGACCTTTGGCGAAAAGAAGCCAGGAGTGTTGGAGATTTCCCTGGAGCCAACGCCGGTCGCGTTGAGCGGATTCTATGAGAGACTGAGGTCCCTCCTCAAAACTGCCCTCGAGATCCCACGCCAGCCAGACTTCCCACCCGGCTTTGCGCATTAAGGCTGCCTCGACAAAATCGTGGCTGAGGATTTTTCCTCCAAAAGGTTCTTTGCCCGGAAGGTCGGGTAGGTCGCAATGATCCGTAAAAGGCTGGACGCGAATGATAGCATTGTGTCCCCAGTAATTACCCTCAGATTCCTGCCAGAAATTCAATCCCGCCGTGAACATCGGCCCATAGATTCGGTTAGCGAATTGCTGACAGCGGCCGTAAAGAGATTCGGCTCCAATAAGTCGTGGTGCCGTTTGAATGATTCCGATCCGCGGATTCTTCTGCATCAAAATGGCTAGGTTCACCATGTCCGGGCCTTGCATGACGCTATCCGCGTCCATGACGATCATGTAAGTGTAACGCCCACCCCAGGTCCGGCAGAAATCGGCAATGTTGCCCGCTTTTTTGTTTACGTTCTGGGTCCGGCGACGGTAAAAAATACGCCCAAAAGCTCCAAGTTCACGACAGATTCGTGACCATGCCTCCTCCTCGCGAATCCAATTGTTCACGGAAGTTGAGTCACTCAGAATAAAAAATTCGAAGTTCTCCAAACGACCCGTTTTTTGAACTGAAAGATAAACAGCACGCAACCCCTCGAAGACGCGATCCACAGGCTCGTTATAGACAGGGAACACCACAGCTGTTAGGTCTATAGGGATGAATTGGTCCTCCGGTTTAAGGCGCGAGGTGATGTTCAGACTACGGAATGGCATTGCAAAAAAACCAAAGAACGCATGAACAAACCCAAACGAAACCATCGAAAATAAAATGGCAAAAAAGACGGTAAGAAGAATAGTTGGAGCCTGAAATGCTCCGTAAATTCGATAGAGCAGGTCGGCAAAAAAAATTGTGCCTGTCGTTGCAATTAATGCGGCGGTAGAGAAAAACACGATCCTACGGATCGCCAAAGGTATCTCTCCACCCCACCCCGGCTCTGGCAGGCGTAGCTCGGTGGGCTGGTTCTCCTCCCGAAACGATGGGGGATTGGTCGAGTCTGTAGAATCTTTCAGATCGCTCATGCCCAGACCAGGATTACAGCGGTGAGAATGACAATGAGCAACATCACTGCGCTCAATGCGTGTTTGACGATCGGCACTCGGTCGAGATTCTCCCAAGCCTCGGTGGCCCCGCTCAGAAGAGGATTTAACTCTATGGGCAAGGGTGTCATGGTTCGTTCCTGAAAAGCGGGGCCTGCTGTGAGATAACTTTGACGCATCACCTTGACAAATTCTTCCGGCCAGGGTGGATCAGAGAGGAACCAGGGCTGCCATTTTCCCTGCATGTCGGCAAGGAATAGAGCCAATCGTCCACGGGCTGCCAAGCGGTTCTCCGGCAACTCAGTTTCTAATACTTGTTGAAACCAGCCAGCGACGAGTTCCATGGCTGCACGGATGGCGACTGTTGAAGGCTTTTCCGCCTGATTTTCAGCAATGATCTGCATAGCCTGACGCAGGACCCGATGAATACAAGTACTGAGGAGCAGACGGTTCCGAAGGCCAAGAGCACGAAAGTAGCTCTCGACGGTTTCATACGCCTCATTCCACTCCGCCACAGACGATTCCTCCCGCGGAAGCGTTGGGCTCACAGGGGCATCAGGCAACTCCATGTTTCCGTAAGGACATCCTCGCCATGGCGTATGAAACAGCGGGTTTCAACATTCTGCGGACGAGCTACCCCCTCTTTAACCTTCAGGCGAAAACTCACGCGCCATGAATTTTCAAAGGGGTTTTTTTGCACGAAAGCATCGAGAGCTTCAACGGAGGGATCGAGAGTAGACGCCTCCGCAACCGGCTGAGATCCAGGGGGTAGTCGGTTCAGAGTTTCACCGACGAAGTCCACCATAACAAATCGTTCCCCAGGTGCCCAGTCGTGTAATCCCGACCTTGTGGAAATCACATAACCGCCCGCGCGTCCAGGATTTTGCTCACTGGTCCAAAGCTGTCGATAAGCCAGGCGATACGGTTGCTTTAGTTGTGGTTTTTCTTTCGGCTGCCAAAACGCGACGATGTTGTCGTTCAACTCATTTGTGGTTGGCAGTTCGACCAGTTTCACTTCGCCTTCTCCCCAATCGCCAACGGGTTCGATCCAAATACCAGGTCGGCGGTGATATAAAGCTTCGAGATCCTGATAATTTCGAAAATCACGGTCACGCTGGAGAAGGCCAAATCCCCGGATATTGTTTCCGATAAAAGAAAAAATACGCTTGCGGGCCGGGTCATTTTCAACTGGACGCCAAATGAACTCTCCGTTATCGAGTTTCATGGATAGTCCATCGCAATCATGGACTTCAGGGCGAAAATCATCAAATATCTTTTTTGTGTTTTCTCCAAACCAGAACATACTCGTCATAGGAGCAATCCCAATCTGAGCGACGTCCGAGCGAAAAAAGAGCGTCTGCCGTATATCGACCGCTGTGTCTGTTCCAGGGCTAATGACAAACTCATAAGCACCTGTTACGCTTGGACTGTTTAAAAGAGCGTAGATTTTCAGCGTGGTGTCTTTTTCATCAGGCTTGCCGACCCAAAAATGTGTGAAAAATGGGAACTCTTCCTGTTTATCGAGACCGGTATCAATTGCCAACCCGCGAGCCGAGCTGCCATAGATCTGCTCACGCCCGAGCATACGATAGTAGCTTGCCCCCTGAAAAACGCAAAGCTCGTCGAATACATCAGGCAAATTCAACGGGTGATGCACTCGAAATCCGGCGTATCCGAGTTCTGACGGCAACGCCGCCGCATCAACCCCGGAGTTGGTATAGTCAAAAAATGCACGGGCGAACCTGATCTTTTGTGAGTGTGTGGCTGTAAATTCATTTACCTCCACTGGTAGACGAAAGAGGTAGCCCAGATGAAACAGCGCAAGCCTGAAAGGGAGACGATCAGCCTTCCAGATTTGCATTTCGGGTTTAAACCGGATATTCCTTACTTGGTCGTAAGTCAATCCCTTCAACTCATCAGGCAGAAGGCTATCGTCCTTCACCGGAGACCATGGTTTTTCCAAGGTCTTGAGCGCCAGCCCCTCGATAAAATCAAGGTTCACTTTAATTTTCTCAGGGTTTTGACCCCAACTCAATAAAGGGGTCAACAGAATCGCCAATACCGCAAGCAAACCCGATAGACTGTTTACGATCCTGCAAGGAAGGAGATGACAGCGGCAAATCAAACTGAGTAGAGCTGAATTTTGTTTGCCAAATATTTCTGCGAAGTGCGAGCTGGATGTTAACACAATTGATCAAGAAAGGATTTATATATTCTTACTTGCACAGCCGCAACCTCTAAATTTTTAGAGCATTAAAGTGCTTATGCGTTGGAGCTGTGTCTGGAAAGACCCCAAACCATGCCGATGCCGATTGTTAGTTTTCATCTCGGTATAGCTGAAGACCCCGCCTCTTTTTTTATTAAAAAGTCACTGAGCCATCTGTTTGAGTTTGCGCCGCAAAAGATCGGTTTTTCGTCGCGCCAACCGTTCGTTGAGCAAACGGTTGGCTATGCTCTTGGCGCCGTTTTTCTCTCTAACCGCTGGCACCAAATGCTGCAAGACAAGCGATGATTCCTGTGGGCAGAACTTTGGATTTAATGCTGGCTGTAGTGGGTATTGAGTATTGAGATAACCGAGCTTTTTGGAAGTTAGTTCAGATTTTCCCCTAAATGGAGGGCACAACGGCGGGTTGATTGGATGGGTCAAAAAGTACGATCAACTGACAGTTCAAAAGAGAAATCAATACTACGAAAAGAATGCGTCAATGCTCCAACGGAGATAAAATCGACTCCTGATTTGGCAATCTGACCGACTGTTTGCAGCGTCACACCTCCGCTCGCTTCGAGCCAGAGTCCTTGCGGCCGGTAAGAGACGATTTCAGCTAAGACGGCCGGTGTCATGTTGTCGAGAAGAACCACATCCACACCGGAAACGCGAAACAGCTCCATTGCTTGTTCGGGGGTGTCGGCCTCGACCTCAATCATCACATCCGGATGGCTTTGCCGAAAGGCCACAATCGAACTGGCAAGTGACGCCACCCCCCCGAGTGCCGCGATGTGGTTATCTTTTATCATAACCGCATCGTAGAGACCTCCACGATGATTTAGCCCGCCACCATGAAGAACGGCCTGCTTTTCGAGCGCCCGTAGGCCGGGCGTGGTCTTTCGAGTGTCAACAATTCGTGCTCCAGTGCCCTGCACCGCTTCCACAAACTTTCTCGTCAGCGTGGCCACACCCGAAAGCCTCTGCAAAAGGTTCAAAGCGACCCGCTCCGCAATGAGCAGAGAACGCGCACAACCCGAAATCTCCAACACTGCTTCACCGGCGTGGACTCTAGCACCCTCTCGAGCCAGTTCCCTGACCTGCAGAGTCTCATCGAGTGCCATAAAAGCTGCCCGCGCCACCCCGATACCAGAGAGAATCGCTGTTTCCTTGGCAATAATTCGGCCGATAGCTCGGAGAGTTGAAGGGAGAAAAAACTCGGACGTTAAATCCCTCCCACCGACATCCTCCGCGAGGGCGTTAAGGACGGGGTCACATGGAAAGTGGGCTTTAAATGGCTCCTTTGGGGAGCTGAAACACGGATATGGGGCACTCTTTTTATCGGGCATTGCCTCTCATCATTCGCGACAAAATCCCTATTCGCAACTTGTCGTTTGCACCTTGCCCACCATTCTGCTTGGTTCCCATCTTTCAATTGCTCAAGATGGATTTGTTTCAACTTCTTCAGAGTGTCGGGACGCTTCTGCTCGTTCTGGTCCTTTTTAATCTCCTCATTTTCGTGCATGAACTAGGACATTTCCTTGCTGCACGATGGCGCGGGCTTGTGGTTGAGAGGTTTGCTGTTTGGTTTGGCAAGCCACTCTGGTCAAAAGTGATTGATGGGGTGGAATACCGACTCGGCTGGATTCCCGCAGGTGGCTACGTTCTTCTCCCGCAAATGGCTTCGATGGAAAGCATCGAAGGGAAAGCCGAAAGTGATGCCAAACAACTGCCTTTAGCGACACCGCTGGATAAAATCATCGTTGCCTTTGCGGGACCGCTGTTCAGCTTTCTGCTCGCCCTCTTCTTTGCCCTCATTGTCTGGGGCGTTGGGCGCTCTGTCTCGGAGGCCGAATCAACACGCGTGATCGGCCTGGTCTCTCCGGATTCTCCAGCTGAAACAGCGGGCCTGCTTCCAGGCGACGAGATACTCACCATCGATGGCCAGGATATTCTTCGCTGGGAGGGTATGGACCAAAGCGTGCGATGGAAAATTGTCCGTAGCGAGAACGAAACCATTCGTATCGAAGTGCTTCGCAACGGCGAGAAAAAAGTTTTTGATGTGGCCCCGCGCGTGGTTCCTCGTCAAGGTTTTGGGCGCAAGAATCTCCGGGAAATCGGCGTCGCCGCCAAGCAGACACCGGTTGTCGCAGATCTCGACCCGGAATCCTATGCTGCCGGAGCCGGGCTAACCAAAGGGGACCAAATATTGCAGGTGGGAGGGCAGCCGGCGCGTCATCACCTCGAGCTTTACCAAAAGCTGGTCGGTGGCAGCAGCGACGCAGTCCCCCTCGTCATTCTGCGCAATGGGCAAGAGTTGACCCTCAACATCAAACCCTCCCCGCTCAGGATTAAAACAGTTGTGAAAAACAGCCCGGCTGAAGAGGCTGGGTTGAAATCTGGAGACATTCTGCTCTCCGTCAATGGAGTTCCCTCCCCCACTGCCGCCGCAGTGCTTCAGAACGTGTCTAAAAGCCAGGGAAACCCCATAGAGCTCCAAGTGGCACGCGATTCCCAGGTATTAAATCTACAAATCACTCCACGCCAGACGGAAACTGGTCAGCTCAGGATCGGAGTTGAGTGGGGCGACCACGGGATCCGTTTCTTAGAGGGTGGGCCGGCACGTCTCGTTTACCAAAGTCCCATTGAGCAGATTGCCACAAGTGTTCGCGCGATGGCAAATACTCTCGCAGCCTTGTTCTCTCCCAAATCGCATATCAAAGCTGAGCATCTCTCTGGTCCTGTCGGTATTGTCAGCAGTTACATGGTGATGTTGATGTCCGAAAACGGCTGGCGTTACGCCTTGTGGTTCAGTGTTTTTCTTAATGTCAACCTCGCCATTCTCAATCTTCTGCCAATCCCAGTGCTGGACGGTGGCCACATCCTGCTCTCGCTCTTCGAATGGATCCGGCGTCGCCCTGTCAATGTACAGCTTGTTGGTTTTGTTCAAACAGCCTGCGCTTTTGTGCTGATCGGTTACATGCTCTTTGTGACATTCTTTGATCTGGCTGATATTCCTCGCTTCTTCGGTATGGACACTCCTGACGAGATGAGGTTTGTCCCAAAGAAAACCACTCCCGAAGGTTGAGTTTCATCTTTCTGTGCTGGTCTTGACCTGCCGACTACCAACTTGGTTTTTTTCAAGCCAGCACCCAGAATGACATGTTGCGTGAGTTATGTTCTGTTTTTTGTATTGGCCAGTTGGATATTTTTTACCCCGAAAACGGCGATTGAAGTAAAAAAAGAGGGAGTGTCGGGCCATCAAATCACATAGGCTCCGCATGGGCCCTGACCGGTATGGGCCTCGGCAGTCGGGGATCTTGGCAAAAGCGGCGCGATTGGTATTTCAAAG